>JBGSQO010000206.1:0-1543 GCA_041738055.1 Filomicrobium sp. | reverse complement strand
CCGGCGTTCCTGGGCGGCCTGATCTCGATCGGCGTGCGACAGGCACTGCTGGCGGGGGGAGTGATCCGTGACGACGCTCGAAGCTGAGGCTGTCGCTCGCGGGCACGCACAGCCGCTGAAGGCGGCGCTGTTGGTCGCGCTGGCCGGGCCGCCGATCGGCTCGCTCGTCGTTGTTTTCCCAGGGCTCATCAGTCTGGTGTTCGAGCCCTGGGGCGGTGAGCAGCCATCAAGTGTTGAAGCCATCCTGGGCGTTGCGGGCTTCCTCCTGCTCGCCGTCGTGTTTTCCTACGTTTTGGGTGGGGTGCCGGCGCTGCTCGCGGCAGGCATGGTCTATTGGCTCGTCCGAACGCGGGGTCGGCTGACGTATGCGCAGTCTTTGGCGATTGCCGCCGTCGTAGGTCTGGCCTTCGCCCTGGTGCTATCGTTGGACCTGGACCGCCTGGCCGTCATTACTGTCCCTTCACTTTGTGGCGCCATCGTCTGTCGCGGGCTGATCGGCAGGTTCAGATGGATCGCGCCGGCAGACGAGGCAGGCCATTGACGAGCCCGGCTCGCATTTGGCAGATGGTATGAGTGCGAATCATTCGTGGAGACCAATTCGATGGCAGGCCCTGCGACGACTGTTCGACCGGTGATGCCGACCATTCTCATGTTCGCCGGGATCTACGCCTTGACCCTCGCCGCCATGGCGGCGCTGACATGGCTGGCCCAAATTGACGTTGGCTCGGGCACCTCGTCAGCCATGACCGTGCTGTCGGCGGCGGTTGCCGGCCAGGGCTTCGCCACCCGCCACGGCAGCCTGCCGACGGTTGGCGAGCGGTGGAAGCTGATCCTCGGCTCGCTGGTGGCCTGTTGGGTCGTTTCGCTCGCCGCCTTGGGAGGGCTGCTCGCGGCCACTGGCGTCAACTTGCAGGAGCTTCTCGCAGCCTCGGGCGCGGGAGAGGCTTCGGCGCAATTCTGGGCCATCATCGCTGCGGTCGTCATTGTCGTAAACGTAGCGTTGCTGTGGGTGGGCTATGGCCCGATGGCGGGCTTCATGCATCGGCAGGCCGAGAAACAAGCGGCCAAGAAGGCAGCAAAATCGAGCTGAGACGGGGCCTTCCGTTCGACGCCCGTCTCCTGTGTCCTGAGGCGCCAACCCCTGTGCGGGCGGTCCTTCGACATCTCGATAGAGCGCGCGTGCGGTCAGCGGCATGGCCTTCGGACGTCATCGTCGGCGGTGGCTCTCCTGAAGCATCCGGCACGGCGCGTGGCGGTGGCAGGAGACGAGGTGGTCGTTGACGAGGCCGGCCGACTGCATGAAGGCGTAGACCGTGGTCGGCCCGACGAAGCGGAAGCCGGCCGACTTCAGGGCCTTGGAGAGCGCTTTCGATTGCGGCGTCTCGGCCGGGATATCTGCGAACGCGGTGGGCACGGGGCGGAGCGGCTCGTCTGGGGCATGGCTCCACACAAGCGCCGACAGTCCGCCCGCCTCGCGCAGATCGAGACAGGCCCGCGCGTTGCCGATCGCCGCTTCGATCTTGCCGCGGTGGCGGACGATGCC
>JBGSQO010000153.1:0-2768 GCA_041738055.1 Filomicrobium sp. | reverse complement strand
GACGCGCGCCGTGCGGCCCGAGCCGTTCGGCAGCAGGCAAACGCCGCGCACCATCTGGTCGGCGTGCTTGGGATCGACGCCGAGATTCATGGCGATCTCGATCGTCTCGTCGAACTTGGTCTTGGCGCGGTCCTTCAGCATCTTGACCGCTTCGTCGACCGCGTAGGCCTTGTTGACGTCGATGCCGGCCTTGACCTTGAGCATGCGCTTGCCGCCGGCGAGCCGGGTGGCCTTGACGATCTCTGGTGTCACGTTCGCCATGGTCTCACTCCACCACCTTGAGGCCCATCGAGCGGGCGGACCCCGCGATGGAGCGTGCCGCCTGCTCGAGATCGTCGGTGTTGAGATCGGCCATCTTCATCTTGGCGATCTCGCGCACCTGATCCATCGTCACCTGACCAGCCGTCGCGATGCCCGGCTGCTTGGAGCCGGAGCCCGGCTTACCGGTCGCCTTGAGACCTGCCGCCTTCTTCAGGAAGAACGTTGCCGGCGGCGTCTTCAGTTCGAAGGTGAACGAGCGGTCCGAGTAGGCTGTGATCTTGACCGGGATCGGCGTCTCGGGCTCGATTTCCTTGGTCTTGGCGTTGAACGCCTTGCAGAATTCCATGATGTTCAGACCGCGCTGACCGAGCGCGGGTCCGATGGGTGGCGATGGATTCGCCTTGCCTGCAGGCACCTGCAGGTTGATGTAGCCTTCGATCTTCTTGGCCATGTGATCCCCTGTCCATGACGGGCTCCGGCTGTGGCCGGCTGCCCAGGGTTAGCGGTCGACGGGTCCGGGTTTGCGTGAAGCCTCCCGTTCCCTCCCGCGGCGATACGGCTCGGGGATTTCCGCCACCCGCGCCGACCGGGCTCGCGCCCGATTCCTGAAACGTCTATCCTGCTCAGGTCGGGATCTTCTCCACCTGCGCGAACTCCAACTCGACCGGCGTCGGGCGTCCGAAGATCGATACCGCCACCTTGACGCGGGCGCGTTCCTCGTCGACTTCCTCGACATGGCCCTGGAACGACGCAAACGGGCCATCCGCCACCTTGACCGCCTCGCCGATCTCGAAGGTGATCGTCGGCTTGGGCCGCTCGACACCCTCCTTCACCTGATTGAGAATGCGCATCGCCTCAGCCTCGGAAATCGGCATCGGCTTGTTGTCTGCGCCGAGGAATCCGGTCACCTTGGGTGTGTTCTTGATGAGCACGAAGGCGGCGTCTGTGATCTCCATTTTGACGAGAACATAGCCCGGCAGGAACTTGCGCTCGGCCTGCACCTTGCGGCCACGCTTGATCTCGACGACCTCTTCGGTCGGCACCACGACCTCCTCGAACAGGTGTTCGAGTCCAGCGGTTCTGGCGCGCTCCTTGATGGCCTCGGCGACCTTGCGCTCGAAGTTGGTGTAGGCGTGGACGATGTACCAGCGCTTGGCCATCTTTAGATCTCGATCAATAGCTAACCGTGTCGACGACTGGGGTGGAGACAGGCGGGCAGGCCGCGCTCAGCGCCCAAGCCGCAGTACGAAATTGACGATCCACCCGAGCACCTGATCGACCAGCAGGAAGAAGATCGACGCCAGCGTCACCATGATGAGAACCATGACAGACGTGACCCACACCTCTTTCCAGGTCGGCCACGTCACTTTGGATGCTTCCTGACGCACCTCTTGGATAAACTGGAACGGGTTCAAGATTGCCTCACGCCAAGTTCCCGAGGGCCGCATGCGAAAAGGGCGTCCTGGCTGCGGCATTCCGCGCCAGACGCCTCTACGGCCCCGCTGCCCTCGCTGGCGGTGCCGTTCTCCACTCCTGTCGTGTCAGATGGCAGGGGCGGAGGGGCTCGAACCCACAGCCTTCGGTTTTGGAGACCGACGCTCTACCAATTGAGCTACACCCCTATGCGCTCATCGAGCGCGATGACCTCATGACCGTCGGCTGGCGGAGAGCGGGTTCCATAGCCGAGATTATGAGGCTTGTCACGTCGCAATGTGAATTTGGACTTGATCGCGGCAATTTGGCAACATTTGGCCGGATCGATCCTGTCGGCGTCACGCCTTTTCTACGATAACCGCCGTGCCGTACGCCAGCACTTCCGTCACCGCCGCTGCAATCTCGTTGGCGTCATAGCGCATGGCGACGACCGCATTGGCCCCGCGCCGCTCGGCCTCCGCAATGAGCCGGTCGAAGCTGTCGCGGCGGGCATCCTCGGCGAGCCGGGCATAGGCCGTGATGTCGCCACCGAACAGGATCTGGATGGACGCCCCGATGTTGCCGACCACCGAGCGCGACCGCACCGACAGCCCGCGCACGACGCCGAGCACCTCGACGACGCGATAGCCTGGCAACTCGTTGGTGGTGACGACGATCATGGCTTGCCCTCTGCGCACTCTTGATCCGGAACCGCGACTTGGTCGCTGCGCAAGCGGGGCTCTTTGTGGCGCTTCGGAAGCCCGCCCATAACTCAAGTTGCGTTGGCTAGCTTCGAGCTGCGCTCGAAATGGGGCCAGCCCCATGCCCCGCTGGGAGGCACAGCCTCCCAGACCCTCCAGTTTTTCTGACTTAGTCAAAAATAGGAGGGGGTTCGGGGGCTCCCTGCCCCCCCGACGAGGTCTGGGGCTGGCCCCAGTTGCGAAGCAAGTCAGCGGCGCCCGCGCTCCAAAGAAAGCCGGCGCCGCCCGTCTCAATCCTGGATCGCGGCGACGACGCCGGCGCCGACGGTGCGGCCGCCTTCACGGATGGCGAAGCGCAGCTTCTCCTCCATGGCGATCGGCGTGATCAGTTCC
>JBGSQO010000169.1:0-1628 GCA_041738055.1 Filomicrobium sp. | reverse complement strand
CGAGCCGACCGCAAGCCTCGATCCCGCCTCGACGGCAAAGATCGAAGCCATCGTCGCTGCCACCGCGAAAGCCGGCACCAAGATGATCTTCATCACGCACGACATCGGGCAGGCCCGCCGGCTGGCCAGCGACGTCGTGTTCCTGCGCCAGGGCCGGGTCGCCGAGCACACACCGGCGGACCGCTTCTTTGACGAACCCGTCTCCACTGCCGCGCGCGATTTTCTCGCCGGACGCCTCGTGCTGTGAGCGCCCGGCCGCAAGCCTTCACGTTGCAACCCTAAGGAGAACGACCCATGAAGACGTCCGTCCTCGCCGCGCTGGCGCTGGCTGCTGTTGCCGGACTTGCCGGCTCGGTCCACGCCGCCGACACCTCGATCCTCGTGCAGTCGACGACCTCGACGCAGAGTTCCGGCCTCTACGACCACATTCTCCCGATCTTCGAGAAGGCGACCGGCATCAAGGTCAACGTCGTGGCCGTCGGCACCGGGCAGGCCATCAAGAACGCGCAGAACTGCGATGGCGACGTGCTTCTGGTCCACGCCAAGGCCGACGAGGAGAAGTTCGTGGCCGAGGGCTACGGCGTGAAGCGCTTCGACGTGATGTACAACGACTTCGTCTACATCGGCCCTGGTGCCGACCCGGCTGGCGTCGCCGGCAAGTCGGTCGCCGAGGCCTTGAAGGCGATCGCCGCCAAGGAGGCGCCGTTCGCCTCGCGCGGCGATGACTCGGGCACCCACAAGGCGGAACTGAAGCTGTGGAAGGGCGCCGGCGTCGATCCCAAGCCCGGCAGCGGCAAGTGGTACCGCGAGACCGGCTCCGGCATGGGCGCCACGCTCAACACCGCCGTCGGCATGGGCGCCTACTCGTTCGCCGACCGCGGCTCGTGGCTGGCGTTCAAGAACCGCGGCGACTTCAAAATCGTCGTCGAGGGCGACAAGGCGCTGTTCAACCAGTATGGCGTGATCCTGGTCAACCCGGCCAAGTGCCCGTCGGTGAAGCCGCAAGCCGGTCAGACGTTCGTCGACTGGATCGTCTCGGCGGAAGGCCAGAATGCCATCCGTTCTTACCAGATCAACGGCGAGCAGTTGTTCTTCCCCAATGCCACGCCGGTCGAGATGAAAAAGGCGGGTTGATCGCGGTCGGAAGCTAGTGGACAGGGCGGTGCTTTTCGCGCCGCCCTTGTCCGGATCAAGGCGCCAAGCCATTAAAATGTACAGCCCCCAGGCCATCGATCCGGTAGCCTTCGAGGCTCGCGGCCTTGGCGCGGAAGGCGTCGGTCCGGCAAAAGGCGAACAGCGTCTGCAACGGCGGCTCGAACCAGGCGCGGCGCGACACCAGGATATCGAAGCGCTCGGCCAGCACCGGAACGAACGGCAGCCGGTATTGAGCGGCCAACGACTGCAGGCCGAACGCCACGTCGGCCTCGCCCGATAGGACGGCCAGGGCGGCATCGGCCTCGGAGCGCGCCGCTTGCGTCAGCTTAAGATCTGCCAACGCGAGGCCGGCTTCCCCCAGCAGATGCTCGAACAGCACCTGACTGCCGGCTTCCGGCTGGCGGGGGACGACGCGGCGCCCGGCGAGATCGCGAAGGCCCGACACCTTCCCCTCCACTGCCGCCGCAAGCACG
>JBGSQO010000100.1:0-1731 GCA_041738055.1 Filomicrobium sp. | reverse complement strand
AATGCCGAGCGACATGGCGTGGCGGACCGGTTCACCGCGATCGAGGCGCGCAGTCTCGAAGGTGTGGCCGGCCCCTTCGCCATGCTGGTGTCCAATCCGCCCTACATCCCCGATGGCGATATCGCCGCACTCGATCCGGAGGTCCGACGGTTTGACCCGCGCGGCGCCCTGGCTGGCGGCGCCGATGGCCTCGACGTCTACAGGGAGATCGCCGCAGGCCTGGACAGGGTCGTGCCCGACGGCTGGGCGATTTTCGAGGTGGGCGCGGGTCAAGCTACCGATGTCGCGGAGTTGCTCGCTGCCGGACGCCGCCGCGCCATCCGCATGTGGCACGATATCCACGGCCACACCCGCTGTGTTGCGGTCAAGACACGACTAACCGAACTCCTGTAAAAAGGCTTGGATTCCACGCCCGTTACAGCTAGTGTTTTGGCAACGCGGTCACATCCAGCGCCGGTAACGAGGGTCCGACATCGTTCGAGGCCCGAACGCCGGAGCAAAGAGAGAGAGCAGAGCGCGGCCCCGGTGGTTTCCGGAAGCCCGCAGCTGAAGTTCAAGTGTCGTCTGCGGCTTTGCCGCTGAGACATCGCCCTCCCGGTAAGACCGAGCAGTCACCACGAGCAGGTTAGGACGAAGAGCGGTTCGGCGTGATGCGAGCACAGGGTGCTCCGTGATCGCGACGCAGACTTAGGGCAGGGCGAGAGCATAGCCAGGTCTTGCGGGGAGTAGAGGGCGCCGGGGCAAGTGGTCGCGTGCTGACGACCCTAGCTTGCCGGGTGCAACGTTGCAGCCTGGAACGGACGTGGGACTTCTGCAAGCCATTCGGCCGGGATCTGAAGGGTTCCTGTGCGAGACAGGGTGAGAAAGCTGCTGCACCGCCGATGACCGTCGGAACCGCATCCGTGACCGTGGCACATGGACCGATTGTCGGTTTCTGGCCAGCGGCAGGACGGCGGATCTGCAGCCCGTCCCGGTTGTCGGGTGGGTTGCGGTAGGTTCCAAAAATAGCCAGTGATAAAATAAGGTTGGAAAGATTTGTTCGCAGAGCGAAAGAACGGGAGCCCATGAGGCAGGGACAGCAGAATCGTCGTGGTCGCGGCCGCAACAACAACAACAATAACCGCAAGCCGCAGAACCCCTTGACCCGGAGCTTCGAAAGCAATGGGCCCGATGTGAAGATCCGCGGAACGCCCGCCCACATTGCCGAGAAGTACATCTCGCTGGCCCGCGACGCGCAGTCCTCGGGCGACCCGGTCCTCGCCGAGAATTATCTGCAGCACGCCGAGCACTACAACCGCATCATCATGTCGTTCCGTGAACAGGGACAGGGCGGCGACCTCGGCGTCAACGGCCGCCCGCGCATGGGTGACCAGTTCGGCTCGGGAGACGATTTCGGCGACGACGAGGGCGACGACTACGGCTCGGATATGTCGGTGATGTCGCCCAGCGAGCCGCAGCCGAGCATGCGGTCCAACGACGGCGGCGATCGACAGCCCCAGGAGCACCAATCGTCGCCGCGCCACGAGCGTCAGGACCGCCACGAGCGGAGCCGCCAGGATAACCGCGGTTACTCGGGCGAGCAGCGCCAAATGCGCGATCGCGGCGACCGCAATGATCGTCAGTTCGATCGGCCGGAGCGCCAGGATCGCCCAGAACGCCAGGATCGCCCAGAACGCCAGGATCGCCCGGAACGGGTCGAGCGCGCTGAGCGCCCCGAGCGCGTCGACCGCC
>JBGSQO010000028.1:0-2139 GCA_041738055.1 Filomicrobium sp. | reverse complement strand
GTTTGCAGCCGCCGGCGGCCTGTTCATCGTGCCGGCGTTCGCTGCCGTGCAGTCCTGGGCCAAGGCCGATCACCGCGCCCGTGTGGTGGCCGGCGTCAACATTCTCAACGCAGCCGCCATGACGACCGGCACGCTGGGCGCAACCGTTCTGCAGCTGAACGGCGTCGGCGTGGCGACACTCTTCGTGCTGCTCGGCATCGGCAATCTTATCGCCATGGGCCTCGTCATGTACGCCTGGGGCCGGGAGGGGCTGCAGGACGTCGGCCGGTTTCTGTTTCGGCAGTTGCTCGGACTGAAGGTCGTGGGCCTGGAGAACCTGCCGCCCGCCGGCACGCGCGCCATCATCGCGCCCAACCACGTCTCGTTTCTGGATGCGCCGATCCTGTTCTCGGTGCTGCCGGGGCACGCCGGTTATGCGATCGATACCGCCATGGCCGAGCGCTGGTGGATCAAGCCGTTTCTGAAATTCGCCAAGGCCTGGACCATCGACCCGACCCGGCCGCTGGGCACCCGCTCGCTGATCAATCACGTCAAGGAGGGCGAGACGCTCGTCATTTTCCCGGAAGGTCGCCTCACGGTGACGGGCGGCCTGATGAAGGTCTACGACGGCACCGCGATGATCGCCGACAAGGCCGACGCGGTTGTCGTTCCCGTCCGCATCGACGGCCCCGAGCGCTCGCCGTTCGGCTACATGAACCGTATGCAGGTCAAGAAGGTCTGGCTGCCGAAGACGCGGATCACCATCCTGCCACCCATCAAGCTCGACATCCCCGCCGATCTACGGGGCCGCGCGCGGCGTCAGGCGGCGGGCGCCAAGATGCAGGACATCATGGTGGATGCCGCCGTCACGACCGCCAACATCGACCAGACGCTGTTTCAGGGCCTCGTCGAGGCGATGGGCACCCGCGATACGGGCCGTCCGATCGTCGAGGACCCGATGGGCACGACGCTGACCTATTCGAAGCTCGTCACGGCCGCTCAGGTGCTGGGCTCAAAGCTCAGGCCATTCGCCAAGGAGGGAGAGAACGTCGGCGTCATGCTGCCGAACTCGGCCGGCGTGGCGATAACCTTTTTCGCACTCCAGTCCATCGGCCGCGTGCCGGCCATGCTCAACTTCACGTCGGGCGAGAAGGCGCTGAAGGCCGCGTGCCTGGCGGCCAACGTCAAGGTCGTGTTCACCTCCCGAACCTTTATCGAGAAAGCCCGACTGGGCGCCATCATCGAAGCGCTCGAAGCCCAGGCCCGCATCGTTTATCTGGACGACCTCAAGGCGGCGATCACCTTCGCCGACAAGATCGCCGGCAAGCTCAAAGGCACCGCCCCGCAGGTCGTCCGCGACCCCAATGCTCCCGCCGTGATCCTGTTCACGTCCGGCAGCGAAGGCGCGCCCAAGGGCGTCGTGCTGTCCCACCGCAACATCCTGGCCAACGCCAACCAGGCCCTGGTCCGCGTCGCGGTCAACGGCCAGGACAAGGTGTTCAACGTGTTGCCGGTATTCCACTCGTTCGGGCTGACGGCGGGCCTCGTGATGCCGCTGGTCGCGGGCGTGCCGGTCCACCTCTATCCCACGCCGCTGCACTACCGGATCGTTCCCGAACTCGTCTACCAGACCAACGCGACGATCCTGTTCGGCACCGACACCTTCCTCAACGGCTACGCACGCGCCGCCCACCCCTACGACTTCGCCCGCCTGCGCCTGATCCTGGCGGGCGCCGAGGCCGTCAAGGAGCGCACGCGCCAGCTCTATATGGAAAAATTCGGCGTGCGCATCCTGGAGGGCTACGGCGTCACCGAGACGGCCCCGGTGCTCGCCATCAACACGCCCTTAGCCAATCGCACCGGCAGCGTCGGCCGCCTGTCTCCCCTGATGGAGATGCGGCTCGAGCCCGTCCCCGGCATCGACGAGCCGAATGCCGGACGCCTCTATGTGCGCGGCCCCAACGTCATGCTCGGCTACTACAAAGTCGACAATCCGGGCGTCATCGATCCCCCGCACGATGGCTGGCACGATACCGGCGACATCGTCGCGGTCGACGCCCAGGGCTTCATCCGCATCCTGGGGCGCGCCAAGCGCTTCGCCAAGATCGGCGGCGAGATGGTCTCGCTGGCCGCCGTCGAGGAGATGGCCGCCGACCTGTG
>JBGSQO010000021.1:0-2472 GCA_041738055.1 Filomicrobium sp. | reverse complement strand
CCCGCCACAGATGCTGCGGCTTGTGGCTGCCCCTCACCCTGGCCCTCTCCCCATTGCAAGTGCAGAGCAATGGGGAGAGGGGACGCCGCCGAACCGCCCGCGCGGCACAGGGAAAAGCCAACTTACCTCAGCTTCAGCGTGGCGAGCCCGATCAGCGCCAGCACGACGGAGATGATCCAGAAGCGGACGACGACGGTCGATTCCTTCCAGCCCTTCTGCTCGAAGTGGTGGTGGAGCGGCGCCATGCGGAACACGCGCTTGCCGGTCAGTTTGAAGCTCGTCACCTGGATGATGACCGACAGGGTCTCCAGCACGAACAGGCCACCGACGATGGCGAGCACGATCTCGTGCTTGGTGGCGACCGCGATCGAGCCCAGCGCGCCGCCGAGCGCCAGCGAACCGGTATCGCCCATGAAGATCATGGCCGGCGGCGCGTTGAACCACAGGAAGCCGAGGCCGGCGCCGATCAGCGCACCACAGACGATGGCCAGTTCGCCGGTGCCCTCGATGTAATGGATCTGCAGGTAGCTGGCGAACTTCACGTTGCCCGACAGGTAGGCGACGAGCCCAAAGGTGGCGGCTGCGATCATCACCGGCACGATGGCGAGCCCGTCGAGACCGTCGGTGAGGTTGACCGCGTTTCCGGCGCCCGCGATGACGATCACGCCCATCAGGATGAACAGGGGACCGAGCGGAATCAGCAGATCCTTGAAGAACGGCAACGCCAGCGTGTTGGCCAGGTGTGGCTCGGCCAGAAGGGAAACCGCATAGGCGGCCAGCGCAGCCACCAGCAGTTCCATGCCGAGACGGATGCGGCTCGACGAGCCGGACGCGGTCTGCTTCGTCACCTTCAGATAGTCGTCGTAGAATCCGATGGCGCCGAACGCGAGCGTGACGCCGAGCACGACCCACACGTACATATTGGACAGGTTAGCCCAGAGCAGCGTGGAGACCAGCACCCCGGATAGGATCATGAGCCCGCCCATGGTCGGCGTGCCGCGCTTGGCGAGATGGCTCTGCGGGCCATCTTCTCGGATCGGCTGGCCCTTGCCCTGCTTCACCCGCAGCATGTCGATGATGCCGGGACCGAACAGCATGACGAAGATCAGCGCTGTGAAGATGGCGCCGCCGGTGCGGAAGGTGATGTAGCGGAAAACGTTGAGGGGACCGATCTGGTCGGAGAAGGTGACGAGCTCGTACAGCATCAAAGTCCCTCGGTCGCTGGCATCAGGATGCGGCCTGTGGCCCGGACGTCCTGCAGCTCATCCCCACGTCGAAGCGGCCCCACCCCCCATGGCGCGGCCAGCAGTCCCGCCCTCTGGTAACGATTGCCGAGGCCGGCGGCAAGCCGAAGGTCAGCCGGGTGTGGTGCGCATCTGTTTCAGCGCGTTGGCGATCTGCCACACCTTGGAGCCGTTGGAGCCCTTGACCATGACCACGTCGCCCGGCTTCAGGGCGGCCAGAACCTTGGGTTGCAACTCGGCGGCGGTGGCGGCTTTGCCCCCGCGCATGACCTCGGGAAGGCCGTCGAGCATGGCACTCATGTGGGGGCCGCAGGTGAAGACGAGGGTGGTCCAAGTTCCGCTGTAACCAGTGTCGAATAAGACATCTCTTCGCAACCGTTCATGGTATCGAACAGAAGCGTCGCCCAGCTCAAGCATTTCGCCAAGTATTAATATCAGCCTACCGCCACCGTGTCCCATCTGATTACGGACCGTGCGAATCGCTGCCCTCATCGACCCAGGATTTGCGTTGTAACTTTCGTCGATCAGGAGCGCCTCGCCGCCGCAGGGTAGCCGGATTTCAACCCGCTCCCCGCGCCCAGCAGGCGCGGGCATAGCGCCTATCGCCTCAACCGCCACCTTGGGGTCAATTCCGACTGCCTCGATCGCTAGTACAACTGCCGTTGCGTTGCTCGCGATGTGGAACCCGTAAACTGGGAGTGGACATTCGATGATGCGCCCACTGGCATCGGTGGCGTTCTGGCCGCACAAAACGATATCGGCGGTGAATGTTCCGCGAATCGTTGTTTTTATGGTGTCGCAATATGCATCCGATACATTCTTCCTTCCGAACGTCTTGATGTTTCCTGTCTTGCGCGACGCTGCAGCGCGTAGAAGGTCGTGGAATTCGCTGGCCGCATTGAGGATCGCCGTCCCGCCCTCCACGAGGCCCGAAAAAATCTCCGCCTTGGCATGCGCAATGCCCTCAACGCTCGCAAAATGCCCCAGGTGCGCAGGCAGCACGTTCAGCACGATCGCCACGTGCGGCCGCGACAGCGGCACGAGGTCGGCGATCTCGCCTGAATGGTTCATGCCGATCTCGATGACGGCATAGCGCGTGTCGGCCGGCATCCGGGCGAGCGTGAGGGGCACGCCCCAATGGTTGTTGAACGACTTGTCGGCGGCGTGCGTCGGCCCGATGCTGGCGAGAGCCGTCCGCAGCATCTCCTTCGTCGTCGTCTTGCCGGCC
>JBGSQO010000683.1:0-3988 GCA_041738055.1 Filomicrobium sp. | reverse complement strand
GGCGACGTGGTGCCCGCCGTGTCGCGCCGAAATCCCCTCGATGGAGCGGGCGTGGGTGAAGCTCAAGGACGAGGGCGTCGCGATGCTGGCCGTTCACGTCGGCGGGGATGCCGACACGATCTGGGAGTTCCTGGCCGATTTTAACGTCACGTTCCCGGTGCTGATCGACAAGTCGTCGGCGGTCTCGAAAGCCTGGACCACCATCGGCTTGCCGACGACCTACATCGCCGACGGCGAGGGCCGCAAGGCGCTGCGCGCGATCGGTGGACGCGAGTGGGACCACCCCGATCTCATCGCCAGCATTCTGGCGCTGAAAGGGTAACGCGGCAACGGTCATGGTCTTGCCGGCTCACACGACCGGTGCGCCATAGCCGTAGCTGTAGGGAACCGGGCCGGAGAAGGCGATGACGTCGCCTTCATCGAGCACGACCTCCTGGTTGACGACGCCGCCCTGGTAGATCCCAGGCGTGATGTCGCGGCCGTTTTTCAGAACGAGGAAGATCTCCGGCAACGGCAGCCGGAACATCGCGATGATGTCGCCGACGTTGGCACCGGCCGGCAGTTCCAACTGGCGTGTGAGCCCGTCGTGACCGCTGTACTTGGCGAGGCTGTTGAAAAAACGCGCCTCCACCTTGATGAAGATGCCATCCGCGTTGTGGCCGAGCCCTGCTGTCGTCATGTCGCGCTCCAGAAGTCTATCGATTGCGCCACTCTGAACCACCCTCCCGCTCCCGCCTTGACTTTGCTTCAACGGCAAGGTTCCCGGCGTACCAACCTTCGGCTAGTATCGCGCGACCCTATAATCCAAGCAGACTTGGAGCCGAACCATGCTCGATGGCAGCGATCTGGCGACGGCCCGCGAGGCCCTGGTGTTTGCAAGCCTTCCCGATGACCTCTCCAAGTCGATCCTGGAGCGAGCCACGACCCGAACGTATCGTCGCGGCGAGACGATTTTCCTGCAGGGCGACATCGCGCAGAACCTGTATGTCGTGCTCGATGGATGGGTGAAGCTGTTCCGCATCACGCCCTCGGGCGCGGAGGCCATTGTTGGCGTCTTCACCAAAGGCCGCAGTTTCGGCGAGCCGGTTGCCTTGGAAAGCGGACCCTATCCAGTCTCTGCGGAAGCCGTAACGGATGGCAGGCTGCTGCATGTGCGCGCCAGCATTTTGACGGCGATGATGCGCGAGCGGCCCGAGATCGCACTTGCGATCCTGTCTTCGACGTACCGGCACCTGCATGGCCTCGTGGCCCAGGTCGAGCAATTGAAGGCGCACACCGGCGCCCAGCGGGTGGCCGAGTTCCTGCTCGATCTTTGCCAAGCCGACAGTGGTCCGTGCATCATCACGCTGCCTTACGACAAGACGTTGATGGCCGGCCGTCTCGGCATGCAGCCCCAGAGCCTGTCGCGCGCCTTCAACCGGCTCGAGGAGCAGGGGGTCGAGATCATGCAGAACCAGGCGCGCATCTCTGACGTTGGGAAGTTGCGCGATTACATGCTGGAGGATCGCAGCGCGCCCTGGAGAAAGGGCGAGTGAGGCGAGCCTCAAGGCGTATTCCTGTCTTATACCGACCCGCATAAGTTGTGACACACCTCTCGGTAGACCGCGCCTTCCGGCCGGCTCTCGGAACGAGTGTCGGAAGGCGCAAACAAGAGACAATACCGTCCCGCCAACCGACCAGACCCTGTGTCGAAACATTAACGGGACGGTATTATGTGTCCTCCCTGATGCCGTCGCCGATGCGGCGGGCGAGCCAGAGTGCGGGGAGGATCCCGAGGACGGCGCCGACGGCACCTGCCACGACGAGGCCGGTGAACCCGAATTGCGCCAGGGCCGGGATCGACAGCGCGATGAACGCGCCGTTGATGCCACACGCAGGTCCCATCAATGCGTAGGTGAACGCGATGACCCAGAAGGGTGTGCGGGCCTTGTCCGGCGAGTGATCCGTCATGGCCATGCCTCAGGCTCCCCTGCCGATGATGTGAACGACGAACGCGAGCACCAGGAAGCCGCCGATGGCGCCACTGAAGCTGGCCATCCAGAATCGAGAGCCCGCCAGGGAGAGGTAGCGGGCCAGAATGATCCGCGCCTTGAGGCCGGCCAAGGCGAGAACGCCCGCTGCGACCGTCAAACCGAGCGGGCCGTCGGCTTCGATCAGGGTCAGTGCCGTGGTCGCCAAACTGAGACCGACGAGGAGCATCCAGGCCCTGACCAGGGCATTGGACGGCATGATTCACCTCACCGCAACAGATAGATGATCGGGAACAGCAGCACCCAGACGAGATCGACCATGTGCCAGAAGGTGGCAGCCGTCTCCATGTTGCGGGTGCTGTCGTAGACCGCAACGAGCCCGAGAATGACGATGCCGGCGACGACGTGGGCGGCATGAAAGCCCGTGATTAGATAGTAGAAGGTGAAGAACGGGCTCGTCTCCAGCCCGATGCCGAGCGCGGCTTTGTGCCAGTACTCCAGGCCCTTCACCAGGAGGAAGACGCCGCCCAGCAGGCTGGCTGCCAGCAGCCAGCGGCGGACGGTGGGGCGATCGTTTCGCTCGCGTGCGCTGACGGCAAGTGCCGCGCATAGGCCGCTGGTCACGAGCACGACGGTGTTGATTGCACCCGCCGTGCGATCGAGGAGCGCCTGATCAGCGGCAAACCCGGCGGGGTCGGTCGCGCGCACGCCGAGAAACGCGATGAGCGCCGCGCCGAAGACCAGCAACTCGCTGACGATCAAGATCCACATCATGAGGTCGCCGGGCAATTCACCGAACACACCCCAGTCGTCGTCGGACGCCTTCGTTTCGATAGGGCTGTGATCACTCATCCGGTCACCAGGTGGCGGTAGATCTGCGGCAGAGCGGCAGTCAGTTTCTCGGGCTCGGGAATGACGGCGAAGCCGCCCTTGCCGAAAATGCGCGCGAACGGCGCCTGCGCCTTGCTGTCGATCGTGACGCCGAATACCGACTGGCCGGAGCGGCGGGCCTCGCGCACGGCCATGTGGCTGTCCTCGATGCCGTGCCGACCCTCGTAGTGGTCGAGATCGTTGGGTTTGCCATCAGTGACGACCAGCAGCAGTCGACGTTGGCGTGGCTCGCGGGAGAGTTCGGCGGAGACGTGGCGGATGGCGGCGCCGAGCCGGGTGTAGAAGCCGGGACGCAAGCCGGCAATGCGCGCTTCCACCTGGGCGCCCATCGGCTCGGCGAAGCCCTTCAACCGCTGCACGTAGACGCGGTCGCGCCGCAGCGAAGAGAAGGCGTTGATGGCGGTGTCGTCGCCGCAGGCATCGAGCCCCCAGGCCAGCGCGATCAGCGCCTCGCGTTCGATGTCGATGACCTGGCGGCCGGCCACAGCACTCTCGGTCGAGCGGGAGCAATCGAGCAGGATCGAGACGGCCAGATCGCGATCCTGATTGCGGCTCGACCGATAGACGCGGTCGGAATGCTCGCCCGTGGCAGCCAGCTCGACTCGGGCGTCGATGGCAGCCTCGATGTCGAGGTCGTCGCCGTCGATCTGGCGGGAGAGGTGGATGCGCTTGGGCCGCATCGCCTCGAACTGCCGTTTGACGGAGCGGATGCGCCGCCTCGCAAGCGGGCAGGCGAGGGCAGGCGGGATCATCGCCGCCGGCTCGGCATCGCTGGCCAGAACGCGGCAGTATTCGGCCAGATACCGTCGTTGGCGATGATCCCATTCCGGATAGAGGTGCTGGCCGGCCAGCCGCTCGATCTCGACATCCTCGGGCGCCAGATCGAGGTGCAGCTTGAGGCGTGTGCGGGCCTTCTGCGGCACCCGTGTCAAGCTCACCTCGTCTAGGTCGTCGGCCGCCTTTTTCGCAGTATCCTCGTCGTCGTCCTCGATGCGGCGATTGAGGTTCAGGAACTCGGTCCAGGAGAAGATGGCCTCGTACTTGTGCAGGATGAGACTGTCCTTGCGGGCGGCCTGATCGGCCTGCTTGCGCGCCGCGCGCAAGCTGCGCTCCTCGGGCTCCGCGTC
>JBGSQO010000646.1:0-3273 GCA_041738055.1 Filomicrobium sp. | reverse complement strand
GGCGCCTCGGCCGAGGCGGCCTCCGGCGTTGCCACTTTTGGCGAACGCGGGCGAACGCTCTGGACAGGGCCGACTTCACTGCCGCCGACGCCGTCACGGTTGTAGAGATCGCGGCGGAACTGCACGACGCCATCCTCGGTCGCCCACGCGGTGATGTAGACGAAGTGCAGCGTCACGGGCTTCTTCAGCGCGACGTTCTTCGTCTCGCCCGACTTCTTGACGGCTGCGACCTCGTCGGCGCCCCAGCCCCCCTGATCGGCCAGCAGCCAGACGGCCAGTTGCTCGATGCCGGCGACCCGGATGCAGCCGGAGCTGGCCGCGCGGAAATTGCGCCCGAAGATCGTTTCCGAGGGCGTGTCGTGCATGTAGACCGAATGGCCGTTGTGGAAGTTGATCTTGAGGAAGCCCATCGGGTTGTCAGGGCCCGGCTGCTGGCGGTAGGCCAGACTGCTGGGCTGGCCCGAGGCCCAGTTGATCTTCTCTGGATCGAGCTTGCGGCCGGCGCCGTCGTAGGCGTCGATGCCGAACTTGACGAGCACGTTCTTGCCCGCCTTCTGCATCTGCCGACCCTTGGGGATCAGGTCCTTGTGGACGACCGTCGGCGGCAGTCGCCAGACGGGGTTGAAGTTCAGCTCGTGGATGCGCGAGGTCAGCAGCGGCGTCTTGCGCTCGACCTTGCCGACGACGCCGGCATGGCGCGTCACCACGCGGTCGTTGTCAACCGCCTCGACCTGGGCGGCGGGGATGTTGACGGCGACATAGCGGCCCTTGGCGGTGCGGCCTGTGAACTCACCCAGTCGCTGCAGGCCGAGTTCCAGCTGCCTGAGACGGGCCTTGGCCGGCACGTTGAGGGCTGCGCGCGTGCGATCGTCGACGATGCCGGTGGGGGCCAGACCATTGGAGGCCTGATAGCGCTTCACGGCCTTTTCGAGCGTGTAATCGAAGCCTTCCTCCGACCAACCCTCGTCCTTCAGGTCGCCCGTCAGCTTCAGGCGTTTGCGCAACAGAGAAACGGCCGCATCGGTGACGCCGGCGCGCAGCACCTTGTCCGGCAGGCTCGGCCAGCCTCCGGCGGCGACGATTTCCTTGTAGCGGGCGATGGCGGCCTTGGTCGCGGCGATGTTGGCGGGAGACAGCGTCGGGTAGCCCGGCGGCGGGTTGGCCTCCCACTCGCGCGTGAAGGTGCGGTCGGTCGTATCGCGTGCCGCCGGCGAGGAGCCGAAGTTCTCGCCGAACGGGTTCCAGGCCAGGGCAGCCCCCGAGCCGACCACCAACGCAAGTGCAGCTGTGGCGACCAGTGCCGGACTACGGGTCCAGCGCGGGATTGCGACAGCCGACAGAAGGGGGCGCGACATCACGGCAGCTACTCCATTCGTTCGATGACCGGGCCAACCGACCGCCTATCATTTTTCACGCCGGGAAATTGCGTTATTTGCTGGGCGAAGCAAAGTCTGCAAGGCCGAATCGCGCGCGGTCGCCCCGACCAGTGATGCCAGAGCGCAACAAAGGGACCGTGATGTCTCACGGCCCCCTTTGCAGAACACAACGACGGTCGATCGAGACGCGTTCACAGGCGATAGCGGATCTGGTCGGACCAGAAGCGCTCGAGGCGGACCAGCGACTTGTTCAGGCGCTGAAGGTCGTCTTCCCGAACCTCGCCGACGGCCCCGATGGAGCCGAGCTGGCGCTCGTAGAGGTTGGACACGACGTCGCAGGCTTCGAGGCCCTTGTCGGTCAGGCTGACGCGCACCGAGCGACGGTCGGTCTCAGACCGCTTGTAGTGGATATAGCCCATGTCGACGAGCTTCTTCAGGTTGTAGGAGACGTTCGAGCCGAGATAATAGCCGCGCGTCTTCAACTCGCCCGCGGTCAGCTCGCTCTCGCCGATGTTGTAGAGCAGCAGGGCCTGCACGCTGTTGAGTTCAGAGCCGCCGAGGCGATCGAACTCGTCCTTGATGACATCGAGCAGTAGCCGATGCAGGCGCTCGATCAGGCGCAGCGCTTGCAGATACTCGGCCTGATAGGTCTCGCGATTATCCTGCGCGGCATGCCGCACCATGTCCAGAGCAACACTCATTGAACTGCCTCATTACCTGTTTGACGCTCCCGGTTTTCTCCGGGGTTGCCCAAAAAGTAACGGCAGCAACTAAAGGTTACCTAAATAGACATAGTAAAAGAATAGTAACGGGGTCTGGCCGGAAGGGATCGTTAACATCGGCCTGCCGCGAGGGCGTGGATAGCCCGGAAATGGGGCAGTGGTTCCCGCACCGGTTGCTAGGCACCTCCACCCATTCGCGCAGAAGTCGAGCCAGCCGCCCGCTGGTTCACCGCCGTAGGGTCCATCGCGTTAACGCCCTCGACGACACGCCGCCTCTCAACCGGCTGGTTCCTGCATCAGACGGCGCTCTGCGAGGGCGAGATCCTCCCCTTCCGCAATCTCGAACCAGGAGGCGATCATCTGAGGGTCGACGTCCTCGATCCGCGCCGGGTTCCAGCGCGGGCTCTTGTCCTTGTCGACGAGCATGGCGCGCACGCCCTCGCGGAAGTCGTGACTGTCGATGAAGCGGCAGGCCAGCCGGTAGTCCTGGATCAGCACGTAGCGCAGGTCGAGGGCGCGAGCCTGCCGGATGTGCCGCAGGGTGACGGCGAGGGACAGCGGCGAGCGCTGCCTGAGGTCTGCTGCCACCTGACGCGCCCAGTCCGCGCTCGCGCCCGTCTGCGCGTCGAGGCGGGCCAGGATGTCCGCCAGGTTCGGGGCAGAAAAGCACTCGTCGATCACGCCCCGGTAGGCCTGCAGCTCTCCGGGACCCGGGTCACGATGGCGCTCGTCGAGCAGCGGGTCGACCGGCCAGGCCTCGCGCAAGCCCTCGATGATCCCGCCGAACTCGCCGGCAGGAACACAATGGGTGACGAGGCCCAGGCCAAAGGCGTCCGGCCGACCGATGGAGCGGCCCGTCAACCCCAAGTAGAGGCCAACCTCATCCGGCAATCGGGCCAACACATGCGCCACGCCGACATCGGGAAACAGCCCGATCATGGTCTCAGGCATGGCAAAGCTGTAGCGTTCACCGGCGACCCGGTGGGTGTTGTAGGCGGTGAGCCCGACACCCGAACCCATCATCAAACCATCGATCAGCGAGACCGTCGGCTTGGCAAAGCACTCGAGTTGCCAGTTCAAGGCGTACTCGTCGGCGACGGCTCGCCGCGCGCCCACCCTATCGCCGGCCGCGGCCAACGCCAGGATTTCACGGACGTCGGCGCCGGCGCAGAAGG
>JBGSQO010000635.1:0-2926 GCA_041738055.1 Filomicrobium sp. | reverse complement strand
CCAAGCATCTCGCTGATGACCTCGCCGATCGCGTGAAGCGGGCCGCCGCAGCAGGCGCAGGCCTATGTTCTACATCGAGCTGCACGTCTTCACGCGGCAATCGTGCCGGCGCGCGCCAAGGTGCGAGATCGCGCTGAGGTGGAAGCTAGCGCGGCGGACGAAGAGTCTCGACGCGCTGTTGCCAGTTCTCTACCGCGCGGGATGTCGACCGACGACTTCCAGGAGGCGCTCGCTGCCCTGTTGGGCAAGGACGCGCCGAACCGGTCGCCGGCCGTGATCTCGCGCCTAACGGCGGAATGGCGGGCGGATTACAGCGGGGCGCGGCGCGTAAGCGTCCATTTCTAGCACGTAGCTTAGGCTGCGGCGGCTAGTCCGGTCCAGTTCCAGGGCAGCAGGTCATCGAGCCGGCTCATGGGATGGCCGTTGGACATGCGTTCCAGCACGTCCTTGAGGTAGGCAAACGGCTCGACATCGTTGAGCTTCGCGGTTGCCAGGAGGGAGGCGACGACTGCCCAGCGGGCTGCTCCGCCATCGGAGCCGGCGAACAGATGGTTCTTGCGACCGAGCGCGATCGGTCGGATGGCGCGTTCGACGGTGTTGTTATCGATTTCGATGCGGCCGTCATCAAGGAATCGGCAGAGAGCTTCCCATCGCGCGAGCGCGTAACGGATCGCGTCGGCGAGAGCGCCTTTTGGCGGAATCCGATTGAGCTGTGCTTCCAGCCAGATCTTCATGGCGTGGACCAGCGGCAACGATCTGGCCCGCCGTGTCGCCTGTCTCACTTGGGCTGGCTGGCCACGGATAGTCGCCTCGATCGCGTAGATTTCGGCGATACGGTTGAGCGCTTCTGCCGCGACCGGCGAACTGGTCGCCTCGTGCACGTCATAAAACTTCCTTCGGGCGTGAGCCCAACAAGCTGCCAGCACGATGTCGCCGCGGCCGGTCAGCCGCTCAAAGCCGGGATAACCGTCGACGTGAACGATACCCTTGAACTTCGCCAGGTGAGCAGCGGGATGTTCGGCCCGGCGATCCGGGCTGTAAAAGTAAACCGCGGCCGGCGGCTCGGGCCCATTCCACGGCCGATCATCGCGGGCATAGACCCAGAGGCGGCCGGTCTTGGTGCGGCCTCTGCCGGGATCGAGCACCGGGATAGGCGTGTCGTCGGCTAGCAGCGTCTGCGAGGCGAACACATGCTCGGCGAGCCGCGCCTGCAGCGGCTCCAGCCACCAGACCGCTCCGCCGATCCAGTTGGCCAGCGTCGAGCGATCCAGCTCGACCCCCTGCCGGGCGAAGATCTGGCTTTGCCGATAGAGCGGAAGGTGATCGCAGTATTTGGAGACAAGAACGTGAGCGAGGAGACCGGGCGTGGCCAGACCCTTGGCGATCGGCCGCTCGGGAGCAGGCGACTGGTGGATGGTTCCGCAGGCGCGGCAACCATAGCGGGGCCGGCGAATGCGGATCACCCGAAGGCGCGCCGGCACATGATCGAGCATCTCGCTGACGGTCTCGCCGATCGGATGAAGCGGGCCGCCGCAGCAGGGGCAGGCCTCATGCTCGACATCTAGCTGGACGTCTTCACGCAGCAGGTGTGCCGGCAGGCTCGGTCGGTCGGGCCGGGTAGCCTTGTCTGCTCTGTCCGTCGCTGGAGGAAGTTTGGCCTCCGCCCGCGCGAGATCGGCCTCGAGGTCTTCAAAGCCGAACCGAAGCTGCTCGTCATCGAACCGCTCCGCACGACGTCCGAATTGGCTGCGCTGAAGCTTTTGAATGATGAGCCGCAGCCGTCCGATCTCCGCCTGGGCATCGGAGAGGGCGGTGCGCTCGGCTGCGAGCGAGCGCACCAGATTCTGCAGCGTCTCCACATCGTCCGGCATGGCGGCAAGATCGATGTCCATGAGCGGGAAGATACTCTGACTCGCAGCCCCCCTCACTAGACGACACGGTGTTGAGTCAATCCGCCGCAGCGGTCATCCCGCCACCGCAGGCCGCCACCGCTGCTCCGGCGCTCGCCAGTCGACGCCATCGATCAGCAGAGACAGCTGCGCCGATGTCAATGACAGCGTCTCGCCAGGCGCGATGCTCGGTGGCCACAGGAAGACACCGTGCTCGAGGCGTTTGGTGAACAGACAGAAGCCGGTGCCATCCCAATAAATGATCTTGAGGAGATTGGCCCTGGTGCGGCCCCGGAACACGAACAGGTGGCCTGTAAACGGATCCTGGTGCAGGACGCCTTGCACCAGCATGGCGAGTCCGTCGATGCCCTTGCGCATGTCGATGAAGCCCAGCGCCAGGTGCACCTTCACGTTCGGAGGAAGCAGCGTCATGACAAGGCCTCCGCGTCAGTGGTCGGCGCAGACGCATCAGTGATCTGCACCGTGGCGAAGGTCGGTGTTGCCTCCGTCAGTTCATTCTTCCATCGACGTAGAAGACGTTGATCGATGCCATATCGGCGCGCCACCTCCGCCGCACTCGCCGCAGGTCGGGCTGCCTCTTGGAGGATCCATCGCTTGTCGGCGTCGCTGAACCGGCGCCGATGACCCTCGCGCGGCCGCTGAACAATGGGAGCCGCCAGCTGCGAGGAGGGATAAGCCCCCGGACTTAGGGGAGGGCTAACGAGCGGACTAAGGGGAGGACTTATTGGCAGGCGCCTATAGAGCAACTTGCGCTGTGGGCGCTCCGGTTCGAGCCTGAACATCTGGCGCCAGTTCTCGAACGCCTTCTGCGGCAGGCCGTGAGACTCGCAATATTGCCGCTGATTCAAGTCGCTACGCTTCCACGCCTCATGATGCGCTCGCCAGAAGTCCTCGCGCTGACGCTTCCACGGTCGTTGTTCGCTCGCCATCTGTCCTCTCCTGATTTAGAAACCGAGGGCGAGAACAGATCGTGCTCATGAGTGTTTGGACAAGTGTGCGAGAAATGGACGCTTACC
>JBGSQO010000595.1:0-1563 GCA_041738055.1 Filomicrobium sp. | reverse complement strand
TCCAGTACGGTCTGGGCAGAGGCGGCGACATCCTCGCGCGGGCCCTTGGCGGCCATGGCGCCGATCGCCGTCCGCATGTCGCGCATGGAGCGGGTGCCGCGAATCTGGCCCTGGCCGTCGACCTTCCAGAACGCCCGCAATTCCTCGGCGAAGCGCGGCTTGCCGAAAGCGGCAAGGCCCAGCACCTTGCCTTCGTGGCGCAGTGGCCGGAAGCCCAGGGCCTCGGTCACGTAGTAGTACATGAGCCCCAGACTGTCCTGGCGGGCCTGCCCGCCCAGCAAAGCAAAGGACGCCTGCTCGCCCCCGAACACCTCCTCGAGCCGTCCCTCGTGTAACCGGCGCGCGGAATAGAACGTGCGGTCGCCGCCGCCGTCCGAGGTGTACAGCACACCGTTGTCCCAGTCGGTGTGGAACAGCGTGGCGAGCGCATGGGAGGCGTGGTGATTGTAGAAGGCGATCTGGCGGGGGCTGAGACCGGCGAAGCTGTCGGCCAGATAGCGGCCGGCATCCAGCACCTTCAGCGGGTTGCGGATGCGGCGCCGATTGAGCACGCGGATCAGTTCGCGGTTCTCGCCTTTGCCGACGTCGCCCAGCGCGAACGCCGTCGGATGGTAATACGACTTCGGGAAGTCGGTCCGGGGCAGTGCCACGACATCCACATCGGACGCCGACAGTCCGGCCTGCGCCAGGCACTCCGCCACCGCCTCGGTCGGGAACCGGTTGCCGTCACCCTTGATGCGCGTCGGCCGCTCCAGCGCGACGGCCGCGATCAGCTTGTAGTCGTCATAGAGCGCCGCGCACGCATCGTGCGAGTGATAGACGCCGAGGATGATCATGCGGGCGCTCTCCGGCTGTGACCGCGGGGGCTGTGGACGGCGAGATCGCTAGCCCGGTTGCCGGCCGGAGGCAAGCCGAGCGGTGGGAGGGTCGCGCCGTCACCCCGCCCGCTCCATCCCCTCCAATTCGTCGATCATGCCCTCGATGACCTTGAGGCCCTTGCCCCAGAACTCGGGATCGCGGGCGTCGAGGCCGAACGGTGCCAGCATGTCCGAATGGTGCTTGGAGCCACCGGCTTTCAGCATGGCGAAGTATTTCTCGACGAAGCCGGGGTGCGCCTCCTGGTAGAGCCCATACAGCGAGTTCACGAGGCAGTCGCCGAACGCATAGGCGTAGACGTAGAACGGCGAGTGGATGAAATGGGGGATGTAGGTCCAGAACACTTCGTAGCCGGGCTTGAAGTCGATCGCCGGCCCGAGGCTCTCGACCTGGACCTCGAGCCAAATGGCGTTCAACTCGTCGCTGGTCAGTTCGCCCTTGCGGCGGGCCTCGTGGACCTTGCGCTCGAAGGTGTAGAAGGCGATCTGGCGCACGACCGTATTCAGCATGTCCTCCACCTTGGAGGCGAGCATGGCCTTGCGCTCTTTCTGGTCCTTGGCCTCCGACAGCAACTGCCGGAAGGTCAGCATCTCGCCGAACACACTCGCGGTCTCGGCGAGCGTCAGCGGCGTCGGCGCCAACAGCGGGCCCTGGTCGCGGGCGAGCCACTGGTGGACGCCGTGGCCC
>JBGSQO010000504.1:0-4007 GCA_041738055.1 Filomicrobium sp. | reverse complement strand
CTTGTTGAGCACGAGCACGTCCTCGTCCTCGAACAGGATCATGCCCTCGATCAGGTCGCGGTCGGCTTTCGACAGACCCGGCGGCGGCTTCAGGCTGGGGGCGGCAGGCGGCGGATTGCGCACGACCTTGGGCACGCGGATGCGGGCGCCCGGCACCAGCCGCTCGTTGGCCAGCACGCGCTTGCTATCAACCCGCACCTGGCCCGAGCGCAACAGCTTCTGCAGGTAGCCGTAGGTCACATCGGGGAAATGCACCTTGAACCAGCGGTCGAGGCGCAGGCCGTCCTCGCTGCGGGCGACTTCGATGGTCTCCACCGCGTCGGAGGCCTTGATGGCGGCTTCGGCCTTGGCGGCGGGCTCGGTCATGACAACACCTGTCGGGCGAGCCACAGGCCCGCGTAGAGAGCAAGGATGGACAACGCGACGGAGGCCGCCACGTAGAGCCCGGCCGCCAGTTCCTGTTTGCGGCCCATCAGCACGGAGACATCGAGCGCGAAGGCCGAGAACGTGGTGAAGCCGCCGAGCACGCCGGTCGCCAGGAACACCCGCACCTCCTGCGAGCCGGAAAATCGCAGCGCCAAGGCCTCGATCAGCACGCCCATCAGGAAGCACCCGACGACGTTGACCAGCATCGTCGCCCAAGGGAACGCCACGGCAGCTGGACCAAGCCAGCGGCCGACGCCGACGCTGACGAGATAGCGCGCACCGGCGCCGATCGCCCCGCCAGCGGAGGCCAATAGCAGAAGTTTCATCGAAGGGTCCAGGACTGAGAGGCCATCACGCGGGAGCATACCTGGAAGTAAGGGCTGCTCGAGCGATGATACCGTCCCGCCGACGTTTTGCCATTGGTTCTGTTGGGTCAGCGGGGCGGTTGGGCTCGGATACGGATGCTATGGATACCCGTATTGAAACCGCGCCGCCCCCGACTTTTTCGTCCTGGAGCAGAAATTACGGACGGGGCTCTCGGCCCAACGGCGGCGCGGGCATTGCGCGGTTCAGTACCGCGAGACGGACCGCGTGCGCTTGACGGTCTGGCCACGCGGGCCGGTGTAGGTCGCGGTGCCCGAACAGGAGCCGCCCGAGCACGACGTCGAGCCCTTGCGGGTCGTGGTGTTGCCGGCAGGGCCCGTGAATTTCTGGCTCGACGAGCACGAGCCGCCGGAGCAGCTTCCCGAACCGTTGGACGACCATTTGCCGCCGTTGGGGCCGGTGCCGGAGCCCGAGCGGCTCCAGGCGTTGGCGTCGGATGCGTGCGCCATGACCGCGAGCGTGGAGGCGGCGGCGATGACAAGGGTGGCGATGCGCAGCATGATCGAAACTCCTCTGGTTGGGGGTGCGGTCTTGCACCTGAGAGGAGACTGCCGGGGCCGTGTTTCGTTTCAGCCTTAGGCCATGTGAAGTTGTGTAAATCCAGTTATGTCAGATGGTTGAGCTTAACGAGTGGTTGCCGGGATCGGCCACGTCAAGCCCGCCGATCGGCCCACAAGTCGTACTCGTCGGCCTCGACGACCTCGGCCGACACGATCATGCCGGCGCTGAGCCCGTTCGCGTCCTCGAGGAACACGCTGCCGTCGATTTCCGGGGCATCCCAGATCGAGCGGCCGACGGCGCCGTCTTCGTCGATCTCGTCGATGATCACGTCGATGGTGCGGCCGACTTTCTCGGCCAGCACCTGTTCGGAAATCTCCTGCTGGGCGGCCATGAAGCGATGCCAGCGCTCGTCCTTGACCTCCTCGGGGACGGCTCCCGGCAGGTCATTGGCCTTGGCGCCGTCGACCGGCTCGTACTTGAAGCAGCCGACGCGGTTGAGCCGCGCCTCCTTCAGCCAGTCGAGCAGCAGCTCGAAATCAGCATCCGTCTCGCCCGGAAAGCCAACGATGAACGTCGAGCGGAGCGCCAAATCCGGCAGGGCCGTGCGCCACGCCTTCAAGCGGTCCAGCGTCTTTTCGGTATGGGCGGGTCGCCGCATGGCCTTCAACACATTGGGTGCGGCGTGCTGGAAGGGGATGTCGAGATAGGGCAGCACGCGGCCCTCGCTCATCAGGCCGATGACCTCGTCGACGTGCGGATAGGGGTAGACGTAGTGCAGCCGCACCCAGGCGCCGAGATCGCCAAGCTCGCGGGCGAGATCGAGGAAGCGCGTGCGCACGGCGCGGTCCTTCCACTGGCCCTCGGCGTACTTGAGATCGAGGCCATAGGCGGAGGTGTCCTGACTGATGACGAGCAGTTCCTTGACGCCGGCCGTCACCAGCCGTTCGGCCTCGCGCAGCACGTCGGCAATGGGGCGGCTCGCCAGATCGCCTCGGATCGCCGGGATGATGCAGAAGCTGCAGCGGTTGTTGCAGCCCTCGGAAATCTTCAGGTAGGCGTAGTGACGTGGCGTCAGCTTCAGGCCCTGCGGCGGGACGAGGTCGACATAGGGGTCGGCGCGAGGCGGCACGGCCTCGTGCACAGCGGCCACGACCGCCTCGTACTGGTGGGGACCGGTGACGGCGAGCACGCTGGGATGAGCGGCGCGGATGCGCTCCTCCTCGACACCGAGGCAGCCAGTTACGATGACCCGGCCGTTCTCGGCGATGGCTTCCCCGATGGCCTCCAGGCTCTCCTGCTTGGCGGAGTTCAGAAAGCCGCAGGTATTGATCACGACGACGTCGGCGCCGGCGTAATCGGGGGCGATCTCATAGCCTTCGGCGCGCAGCTTGGTGATGATCCGCTAGGAATCGACGAGCGCCTTCGGGCACCCCAGCGAGACGAAGCCGACCTTGCCGGGGCCGCCAGCGGCCGCGCGGGTCAGGGTGGAACGTGTGGTCGCCATCGGTTTCAATGCCATGTCGTGTCCGGATGTGGGCTGCGCGCGCGGGGGCGAGCGAGGTCTGTGGTGAGAGCCCTGTAGCACGCGCCGACGGGGCTCGCCATTTGGCGACGCGTGCCAAAGGAAACACAAATGGCCCGGCTCCTCTCGGAACCGGGCCGCCGCGCTGCGAAAAAACGCTTCCGCGCTTACTTCTTGACGAGGTCGGGATAGCGCTTGGCGCACTTCGAACCGACGAAGTCGTTGATCTCTTCCAGCATTTCGCTGTGGAAGAAGCCGACGTTCTTCTCGATCCAGTCGGCGCCCGTGATGACGGCCTTGATGACTGCCGGTGCCTCGACCTTGGTGATGTTCAGCTCGGCCTTCTGAGCCTTGCCGTCCTTGAAGGCGACCTTGGGAGCCAGCGTGACGTCGATCGTCGTCGGCTCCTTCTCGGTCTCGATCTGGCACTTCACCGTGTGGCTGTCCATCTGCAGGACGTGATCGGGCTTGGTCAGCGCCGAGACGATGCCGGCGCGGGTCGCCTTGAGCGGAACCTCGCAGCGGGCGTCGCCGAAGCCCCAGCTGAGGCTCTTGGAGCTGGCGCCCTTCTCGATCTTGTCCTTCGCCCAGGTCTTGGAGATGTCGCAGGCGAGGTCGCCACCGGCCGCGTCCTTCGACAGGATCATGGCGCAGAGGCTCTGCTCGCAGGCCTTCAGCTTATCGCCCTCGTCGGGCTTCGGCTCGAGGGCGAGCGCCGGCAGAGCGACGGCGAAAACGCTGACGGCTGCAGCGAACGGCAGGAAGCGCACGCCCGTGCGCGGTCCGGTGAACGACATGGTCGGAATATCCCCGTGAAGCTGTGAGTTGGCGCGGGGACGACCCCGCCGCACCGATCCGGAGCTCTCCCGGGACGCAGGCCCCGCTTGGCCTCCTCGCGCGTCCCAGCGGGTGAGCCACCCATCCGGCGGCAGACGCATCGCGGCGAAATCGGTCGGGAATGAGGCCGCCCGAAACCTTCTCGCGGTCGCGCTAAAAGAGACGCGGGGTGTGACCGGCGAACCACGCAGTTGTGCTGAAGACGGCACCTGCGGGTCGACCGATGGTCGGTTACGGGGCGGTTGCGGGCTTCGGCTTGGGTGTGACGACGGGCGCGGGGGCCGGCACGGCGGCGGGATCGGGTTGGGCTGGCGCTGGGCTCGTCGAGGCCTGAGCC
>JBGSQO010000126.1:0-8216 GCA_041738055.1 Filomicrobium sp. | reverse complement strand
CGCCGCCGACGCCGGCATTGCCGACCTGGGAAAGTGCGGTCTGCGCGGCTCCCCGACTGTTGTGAAGCGCGTGTTCGCCCCATCGGCTCGATCCGAGAAGGCCCACCTCATCGAAGTCGACGGCAAGAAGGCAGATGCCATCGCCGACGCCCTGATGACCGAGATCTTCGCCCGCCTGCCGAAGATCGAGGGCGAATTGCAGGCCATGGCCGCCGGCTACTGACCGGCCCCACCAGGACAATGAGGAGAGTGCCATGACCAACGCGAGCGACAAGCCGGCCGCAGCCCCCCAGCAGGGTGGCGGGCGCGCGGGCATGAAAAAGGAGCTGTCGGAGGAGTTCAAGGCCTACAAGCACGTCTGGGTGTTCGTCGAATTGGAGCGCGGACAGGTGCATCCCGTATCGTGGGAGCTGATGGGCGAGGGGCGCAAGCTCGCCAACAAACTCGGCGTCGAGTTGGCCGGTGTGGTGATCGGCGGCCCTGGCGGCGGCGTCAAGACGGCGGCAGCCGAGTGCTTCGTCTATGGCGCCGACGTCTCTTATATGGTCGAGGACGCAGCACTCGCCGACTACCGCAACGATCCCTACACGCGCGTTTTCACCAAGCTGGTCAAGACCTACAAGCCCGAGATCCTGCTACTCGGCGCCACCACGCTGGGGCGCGATCTCGCCGGCTCCGTTGCCACCACGCTGCTGACCGGACTGACGGCCGATTCGACCGAGCTGGCCGTCGATGCCGACGGCTCGCTGGCCGCCACCCGTCCGACCTTCGGCGGTTCGCTGCTGTGCACGATCTACACGCTGAACTTCCGCCCACAAATGGCGACCGTCCGCCCGCGCGTGATGGCGATGCCCGATCGGCAGGAGGGGCGCATCGGCCGTATCGTCGAGGTTGGCGCCGATCTGGTCGAGGACGACATCGTGACCAAGGTCCTCTCGTTCCTGCCCGATCGCGACAGCACGAAGTCGAACCTCGCCTACGCCGACATCGTGGTGGCCGGTGGGCTCGGCTTGCAGTCGTTGGACAACTTCCAGCACGTCCGCGCGCTCGCCGAGGTGTTGGGCGGAGACTATGGCTGCTCGCGGCCGTTGGTGCAGAAGGGCTGGGTGGCCTCCGACCGCCAGATCGGTCAAACCGGCAAGACGATACGGCCGAAGCTCTATATCGCCGCCGGCATTTCGGGTGCGATCCAGCACCGTGTCGGTGTCGAGGGGGCCGATCTCGTTGTTGCGATCAATACCGACAAGTACGCGCCGATTTTCGATTTCGCCCATATCGGTGTTGTCGCCGATGCCACCCGCGTCCTGCCGGCGCTGACGGAAGCATTCCGCGCGCGCCTGCTCGTCAACCGTCTCGCCAGCTAGGGATTTACGCCATGATCGAGGAAAAATTCGATGCCGTCGTGATCGGAGCCGGACCGGCGGGAAATGCCTGCGCGCTCACAATGGCGCGCCGCGGACTGAAGGTGCTCCAATTGGAGCGCGGAGAATATCCCGGCTCGAAGAATGTGCAAGGCGCTATCCTCTACGCGGACACGCTGGAGCAGCTCATTCCGGATTTCCGCGACGATGCACCACTCGAGCGGCACGTAATCGAGCAGCGGCTATGGATGATGGACGACCGCTCGACGACCGCGATGCAATACCGTTCCGATGAGTTCAACGAGGAAAAGCCCAACCGCTATACGATCATTCGCGCCCAATTCGACAAGTGGTTCTCGAAAAAAGTGCAGCAGGCCGGCGCTCTCGTCATTTGCGAGACGACGGTTACAGAACTGGTTCAGGAAGCCGACGGCCGTGTCATCGGCGTGCGTACCGACCGCCTCGGCGGCTTCGTGCGCTGCGATGTCGTCGTCCTCGCCGAGGGCGTCAACGGTTTGCTGGGAGCCCGCGCCGGCCTGCGCCAGGTGCCGACACCCAAGTCGGTCGCGTTGGCCGTCAAGGAGATGCACTTCCTGCCGCAGGAGACCATCGAGGCGCGCTTCAATCTCAAGGGCGACGAGGGCGTCGTCATCGAGGCCGCCGGCACCATCACGAAGGGCATGACCGGCACCGCATTCGTCTACACCAACAAGGAATCGCTCGCCGTTGGCATCGGCTGCCTGATCTCCGATTTCGCCGAGACGGGCGAAACACCCTATGGATTGTTGGAGAGCTTCAAGAAGCACCCTTCGGCCGCCCCGCTGCTGGCCGGGTCGGAGGTCAAGGAATATTCGGCGCATATGATTCCGGAGGGCGGCTACAAGGCTATTCCGCAATTGTTCGGCAATGGCTGGGTGGTCGTCGGAGATGCAGGGCAATTCGTCAATGCGGTGCATCGCGAAGGCTCCAATCTGGCCATGATGACTGGGCATCTCGCAGCCGAGACGATTTTCCAGATCAAATCCCGACGCGGGCCGATGTCGGCGGATAATCTGTCCCTCTACAAGCGCATGCTGGACAAGACCTTCGTCATGAAGGATCTCAAGAAATATCGCAATCTCCCGCATGCGCTGGAGAACAAGCACCTGTTCACCACCTATCCGCAGCTCATTTCGAAAGCGATGCAGACGTGGTTCCGGGTCGACGGCGTCGACAAGAAGACCAAGGAGAACGAAATCGTCAAATCGTTCTTCAAGACGCGCAAGTTCACAGGAATAGTTAGCGACGTCTATTCGATGGCGCGCGGCTGGCGCTGAGACAGTCACGCAATTTATCACCAACAAGGCCAGCGGAGAAGCGCCACGCCACAGGCCAGTACCTCCCCGGCGCTCGGAAGGACAAGGACCATGACCGCGATTGCCGACACTGCCGTTCGCGTCGAGGACAAGCTCTATCAGAACCGTTATCTGGTCGATGCAGGCCGGCCGCACATCAAGGTGACGCCGCACGTCGAGCCGTCGAAGGCGCTACTGTCGCTGACCAGGGTCTGTCCAGCCGGCTGCTATGCGCTCAACGACAGCGGCCAGGTCGAGATCACGCCGGACGGCTGCATGGAGTGCGGCACCTGTCGCATCATCGCCGAGGCCACAGGCGAGATCGAGTGGAACTACCCCCGCGGCGGCTACGGCGTGCTGTTCAAGTTCGGCTAGGAGAGGCAGATGTTCTCGCCATTCTAACCTTGCCGGGAAAGGTGAACGGCGAACCATAGGCCCAGAACAGCGGAGCCAGGGCCGGCCTGCCCCGTCTGAGGCGAGAACCAACTGCACAGCCGCCATTCTTCCATTCCACGATAGTAGGAAAACTCATGGATTGGTATTGGCTACTTAGCAGAACGGCAGGGGAAACCCAGGCGAGAAGTGAACATGGAAAGCACGTGTTGTCTGATGATCCGTGCCGGCGGGCGTCCGTTGCTGGCCCCAAGCAGATGCCACATCAGGCCGCCCGCCCCAATCCCCAGGTCAAACAGCCTCCGGCTGCGCCGGGAGCGCGAGGGGCGGCGATAGCCCCTCGCAAACACCTCGCCAACTCCGCCCGCGGCTAACGACCAGCCGCCGACCGCAGCCTCAGCTCCCCTTCTTGCGCGGGACGCTGGGGACGGCGCCGGTGCCGCCGCCTTTGCTGGTGCCCTTGTCCTTCTTGTCCTTGGGCCCGGGCAGTGCTTTGCGGGGCGTGGCGTCGACCAGGGCCGTCGCCTTGCCGTCGTCGCCCTCGTCCTCCTCGTCGTCCTCCCCGCCGCGCGGCGGTTTGACCGACGGGTCGGCCGGGATGATGTCGAAGCCGAGCTTGGCGTCGGGTCCCTTGCCCTCCAGCAGCACCTTGACCGTGCCGCCGTGTTCCAGCTTGCCGAACAGCAGTTCGTCGGCGAGCGGCTTCTTGATGTACTCCTGGATGACGCGGCCGAGCGGGCGGGCGCCGAACTTCTCGTCGTAGCCCTTCTCGCCGAGCCAGTGGGCCGCGCCCTCGCTGAGTTCGATCGTGACACCGCGGTCGGCGAGCTGCGCTTCCAGCTGGAAGATGAACTTCTCGACGACCTTGGCGATGACCTCGGGCGGCAGCCCGGCAAACGGGATCACCGCATCCAGACGGTTGCGGAATTCCGGCGAGAACATGCGGTTGACCGCCTCGGTATCCTCGCCTTCGCGCTTGCCCCGGTTGAAGCCCATCGGTGCCTTGGCGAGGTCGGCGGCGCCCGCGTTCGACGTCATGATCAAGATGACGTTGCGGAAGTCGATCGCCTTGCCGTTGTGGTCGGTGAGCTTGCCGTGGTCCATCACCTGCAACAGGATATTGAACAGGTCGGGATGCGCCTTCTCGATCTCGTCGAGCAGCAGCACCGAGTGGGGATGCTGGTCGATGCCGTCGGTCAGCAGGCCGCCCTGATCGAAGCCGACGTAGCCGGGAGGCGCGCCAATCAGCCGCGAGACTGTGTGCTTCTCCATGTACTCGGACATATCGAAGCGCAGCAGCTCGACGCCCATGAGGCTCGCGAGTTGCTTGGCCACCTCGGTCTTGCCGACGCCGGTCGGACCCGTGAACAGGTAGCAGCCGATCGGCTTCTCCGGCTCGCGCAGGCCCGCCCGTGACAGCTTGATCGCGCCCGACAGCGCCTCGATCGCCCGGTCCTGGCCGAACACCAGCCGCTTCAGGTCGCGTTCGAGAGCCGACAGCACCTCTGCGTCCGACTTGGTGATGGTCTTGGGCGGAATCCGCGCCATCGTCGCGACGGTGGCCTCGACCTCCTTCACGCCGATGCGCTTCTTGCGCTTGTCCTCCGGCAGCAGCATCTGGCTGGCGCCGGTCTCGTCGATGACGTCGATCGCCTTGTCGGGCAGCTTGCGGTCGTTGATGTACTTGGCGCTGAGTTCGACGGCGGCGCGCACGGCGTCAGCCGTGTACTTGATGTTGTGGTATTCCTCGAAATAAGGCTTGAGGCCCATCACGATGGCCACCGCATCCTCGACCGTCGGCTCCTTCACGTCGATCTTCTGGAAGCGCCGGACGAGTGCGCGATCCTTCTCGAAGTGCTGCCGGTACTCCTTATACGTGGTCGAGCCGAGGCACCGGACCGTTCCCGACTGCAGCGCCGGCTTCAGCAGGTTGCTCGCATCCATGGCGCCGCCCGACGTGGCCCCTGCACCGATGACGGTGTGGATCTCGTCGATGAACAGGATGGCGCCGGGATAGTTCTCGATCTCCTTCATGACGGCCTTGAGCCGCTCCTCGAAGTCGCCACGGTAGCGCGTGCCGGCCAGCAGCGAGCCCATATCGAGGGAGAAGATCGTCGCCCCGCGCAGCACCTCGGGCACCTCGCCGCGGATGATCTTGCGGGCAAGGCCTTCCGCGATCGCCGTCTTGCCGACGCCGGGATCGCCGACGAACAGCGGATTGTTCTTCTGCCGGCGACACAGCACCTGGATCGTGCGCATGACCTCGGCTTCGCGGCCGATCAGCGGGTCGATCTTGCCGTCGCGCGCCTTTTTGTTGAGGTTGACGCAGTAGGAGTTGAGCGCGTCCTGGCCGGGCTTCTTTTCTTCGGCCGGCTCGCCGCTCTCCTCGTCCACGCCACGCGCGGGCCGCGGATCGGACATGCCGGCACGCTTGGCGATCCCGTGCGAGATGTACTGGACGGCATCGAACCGGGTCATCTCCTGCTCCTGCAGGAAGAAGGCGGCATGGCTCTCGCGCTCGGCGAAGATCGCAACGAGCACATTGGCGCCCGTCACCTCCTCGCGGCCCGACGACTGCACATGCACGACGGCACGGTGAATGACGCGCTGGAACCCGTTGGTCGGCTGCGCCTCGTCCACACCTTCGGCGACGAGCGCGGACAGCTCGCTGTCGAGATACTCGGTGGTGCGGGCACGAAGCTGATCGAGATCGACGTTGCAGGCGCGCATGACGCCGGCCGCATCGCGGTCGTCGATCAGGGCGAGCAGCAGATGCTCGAGGGTTGCGAACTCGTGGCGGCGGTCGTTGGCATAGCCCAGCGCACGATGCAGGGCGGCTTCGAGGCTCTTTGAGAAGGACGGCACGGGGGGACCTACTCTTTCTCCATTGTGCATTGCAGTGGATGCTGGTGCTGACGGGCAAAGTCGGTGACCTGCGTCACTTTCGTTTCCGCCACTTCATAGGTGTAGACGCCACAGATGCCGACGCCCTTGTGGTGGACGTGCAACATGATGCGGGTCGCCTCCTCGCGGCCCTTGTTGAAGAACCGCTCCAGCACGAGAACGACGAACTCCATCGGCGTGTAGTCGTCGTTGAGAAGCAGAACCTTGTAGAGGCTAGGCTTCTTCGTCTTCGGACGCGTCCTGGTGACGAGCCCTGTACGTCCTTCGCCGTCCTCTCCTCCTCCCTTGTCCTTGCCAGGCCCGCCCGGCCCGGCCATCACAAGCATCTTGGCGTCGATCATCACTGTCTCGGCTCTGATTTGCCTTGCCTCGCCCACGTCGATCGTCCCCGGCCCAAGCCCTCTTCGGCATATCCCTGAGAGGCCAGACTGGTCGTCTCTCCGGGGGGTATTGTTGCGCAACTCCAAGCGCCCGGCAACGCCGCTGTAGCAAACTGGATGAACCAACGCCCAACCTCGGCACGGTCGGGGCCGGACCCGAGAGATGCTCAGGTGATTTGGGTGGGCGTGAGGCAAAAATAAAGGGCCCGGCGGACGCCGGACCCTGTCGCTCTCGAAAGTGCTGTTCGGACTGCGGCAGAGCCGGCCCGTAGATTGAACCAGGCCGATATCAGCGACCGAACTGGAACATCTTTTCCATCGGCTTGCCGGCGTCCTTGGCGAGGCCCGCGTACATGCCGCCGACCTTGGTCATCTGCTGCATATATTCGTCGTAGGCGCGCTTGGCGTAGCTCGACTGGATCTCGAAAGCCTGCTCCATCGACTTGGCCGCCATCATCTTCTCGAGTGCGGCGGTGCCCTCCTCGAAGGAGCGCTTGGTGTAGTCGGTCATCTCGGCGGCGATCGCCTGCCAGCCCTTCTGCCACTCGCCCATCAGCTTCATGGTGTTGTCCATCGACTGCTGGTTGAGCTTCTGCATGTCCTCGAAGCCCTTGGCCGGATTGAAGTCCATGTTCTCTTCTCCGTTTGCTCTGACGCGATACGACCCTCGCAGGGGGGGGCCTGCTTCTGCGCACAGAAGCGTCCGTCGTGCCCGCCAACTCTTTTTAGCTGCACCGCACAATAACGCAAGGCAAAAATGCTGCAGCGCACAATAATCTTGGTGCGCCACCATTAACCAGACTTTGACGCGGCCATCCGACACTGCCTTCGCCTCGGCGGCCCTGAGCCGTAATGAGGCCCAAAAACGATGGTCTCGATGTGTCCGGCGGTAACGGGGGCTCCCGCTCGTCCGGCAGTCCTGCCACAACAGGCGTCAAGTCCCTCCCTCACGGGAGACAGATCCAGGTGCGACGAGTGCAACGCGCAGCGATAGTTCATGTTCCGAACGCCTCGGGCGGCGCCCTGCGCGAATCGCGCGGGCGCAGCGTCACGATGAAGGCCCTGGCGGCACTCCTCGTCGGTCTCTCTTTCCTAGCGGATTCGGCGGCCGTTGCGGCGCCCCGCTCGTCCATGGCCATCGATGTCAACAGCGGAGAGGTCCTGCACGCCATCGCGGCCGATGAACTGCGCCATCCCGCCTCGCTGACCAAGATGATGACCCTGTACATCGTGTTCGGGCTCATCGAGAGCGGGCGCTTGAGCCTCACCGACCGGATCACGATCAGCGCGCAGGCCGCCGCCCAGCCCCCCTCCAAGCTCGACCTGGACGTCGGCGAAGAGATTTCGGTCGGTGATGCCATCCGGGCGCTGGTCACGAAAAGCGCCAACGATATCGCCGTGGCGCTTGCCGAACGGGTGTCCGGCTCCGAGGCCGCCTTCGCCCGCCTGATGACGAAACGGGCGGGCGAGATCGGCATGTCGCGCACGACCTTCCACAACGCATCGGGACTGCCGGCCGCCGAGCAGGTGACGACCGCCCGCGACATGCTCACCCTGGCGATGCGACTGCAGGATGATTATCCAGGGCAGTTCAAGTACTTCGCCACGCACTCTTTCAACCATCGCGGCAAGGTCTACCGCAACCACAACACGCTGCTCGGCCGCGTCGAAGGCGTCGACGGTATCAAGACCGGCTACATCCGCGCCTCCGGCTTCAACGTCGTCACGTCTCTGCGCCGGGATGGCAAGAGCATCGTCGCCGTCGTCTTCGGTGGCAGCACCGCCGGCGCCCGCAACGCCCAGATGAAAGCCCTGCTGGCCCGCGTGCTGCCGAAGGCCACGAC
>JBGSQO010000460.1:0-2248 GCA_041738055.1 Filomicrobium sp. | reverse complement strand
GCCGATGAGGGCTGCCAGCACGACGCCGGCCATCTGGTGCACGCGGCGCGGCGATCCGGAAATCTGGCCCAGCACGACGGCGGTCGACGGCGGCGTACCCTCGCCGTTGGCATTCGCCTTCGGCATGGTGAAGCCGAACTGATCGATCAGCCGCTGGACCTTGGCTTGGCCGACTTGCGCCGTCCGGTTGAGCAGGGGATCGTTGAGCGAGCAGGCAAACGACACGATAGCCGTGCGTCCGTGCCGTTGGTTGCCCTTGCTGGCGCAGGTCTCCAGGCCCTTGGCGGGCGCCTGCGTGTCCAGGTAGAGCGTGCCGGGGTTGTCCTTCATCGTGTTGGCAATCGCGATGGCCGCCAGGATTTTCGCCGACGAGGCCAGCATCCGGGGTTCGCGCGCGCGCTCATAGAACCCGTTGCGGGGATCGCGCGCGACGGGCGAGCCAAAGTAGGGGGCCGTCTCCCCGCTCTCGAAATAGCGGACGATCTCGCCCCTGTGGTTGGCCGCCACCACGACGACGTCGGGCATCCTGAGGTCCGGCCCGACCTTGGCCGGATCGAGCGTGAAGCCTGCATTGATGCGGGCGGCGTGCTCAGCATCAAGCCCCGACAGCCGCGTCTCGATGGCCCCGGCAAAGCGCAGGTTCTCGCCCACGTCGAGACTGGTCGTGACCCCGCGCACATGGTTGCGCCAGGTGAACCCGTACTCCTGTTTCAGTTCCTCGCGCAGGCCGAACCGCGACCGCGACAGCAGCGTGTTCGCCCTCGAAATCGGGTTGGCGCGGGCGCGGGCGGCCGAGGCCGGGGCCATCTGCTCCAGCGCTTTCTGCAGCCGGGGCTTGACCTGCGGATCGGGCGGGCCACCGGCCAGTCCCACGAGATCGAACAGCACCTTCTTCTGCTCTTCCGGGTCGGCAATGAGCTTTTCCGCGCAGGTCCGCGCCCGGACTTCCGCGATATAGCGCCAGCGGTCCATGCGGACCTCGTTCAGCTTCTCGCTGCCGGTCAGCAGGATGATCGGCTTGTTGACGGCAGACGCCAGCACGAACTGCTCGGCGGTCGAGAGGTCGCGCGCCTCCTTGCCGAACACGATCTGGCTGGCCAGTTCCACGCCGTGCAGCGACGTGCCGCCCGTGCGCTGCGCGAGCCATAGGTGGTTTGCCGCCCATTGTTTGAGGGGCGTGTCGTCGCCGTCCTTGGTCAGGGTCACGTAGATGACTGGGGCGAGCCACCACTCGGCCATCTTGCGCTTGAGTTTCTCCAAGGCGCCCTCGCCGGAGCGCGGTGGCGTCTTGTAGATGACGCGGGCGAACTGCATCGGCAGTGTCGAGCCGCCGACGCCGAGGCTCGGCCGTCGAGCAGCGATCGAGCGCTGAATCGTGGAATAGGGGATCTTCAGGACGCCGATGAGGTCGATGCCGTAGGGGTTGAGCCACGTCCCGATATAGCGGTCTTCGTGATGGCTGAGGCAGGCCCAGTACTTGTCGGGCACCTCGCGAACGGGGATCGACTTGTGGTCGGGGTTGGCCACGTAGTCGCCCATCTCGATCGGCTCGGCGGTGAAGTTGACGTCGCGGGCGCTGTCGAGGCGGGGATCGAAGGTGCCGACGAAGTCGCCATTGGCGTCGTGGATTGCAGTGGCCAGCCACCGCTCGGCGTCGTACTGGATTTTGTCGGAGAGGTAGAGCGCGCCGACGTGACCGCGGATGGGCGCGACGACGTAGACGAGCAGCAGCGCGAACACGAGATAGCCGACGCCCGCCCACGCCACATAGCGTAACGGTCCGAGGCGTGGGTTGAACACGACCCACTCGGTCAACAGACGCACGAGCCTGACCGGCAGCGCGACCAAGGCCTCCACCGCCAGCATCAGGTATTTGGCGAGTGTGATCATGCCCGCTCGATTGCTCGATTATCCGGCGGCTCAATGAGGCCCGCGCGGCCGTCCAGAGTTGGCGATAGCCGTCGTTTATGGCGGGCACGCGACGGCGGCGCGGCAATCGGCGGTCGGCCGAGGTCTTGTCGGACGTGATCTCAATTGCCGGGGATGCCGAACTCCGAGAACGGGATGAAGGCAACCGGATCGCCCCGGCGGACGGCCGCCACATCTTCCGGGATATCGATCAGCCCGTCGGCGGCCCTGAGACCGGAGATCAGTCCCGATCCGTCGCGGGCGAACTTGTCGACGCAAAGCCCGCCGCCCGCCGTCTCGACGAGGCTTCCCCGCCAGAACTCGCGCCGGCCCGGCTTGC
>JBGSQO010000456.1:0-5613 GCA_041738055.1 Filomicrobium sp. | reverse complement strand
TGCCGGCCGCCAGCGCCAAGCCCAGCGGCTCCAGCACCTCATCTACGGGCAGCCAGTGTTCGGATCTGATTTCTCGCATCCCGTGCAGGATCTTAGAAAAATTGCATCGAGCGGTTGCTCCCTGTCGTCACCGGCGCACCGCAGGTCTTCGACATACGCCCGGCAGCCCCCGCGGTCCATCGCAGCGATCGGTCGGCCGTCAGAAGCACTGGACAAACGATCCGAGGGCGCCTTAACTGCAGTTGACTGAATACAGTAAACATGAAAGTCTGCCGTTGTGCTCAGGCGGCTCCTGGAGTAGTCTGCCGCTTATTAACCCAAATTCAGCGTTCGGGGCGTTCCTATGTCGGCCAAGGTTTTACGGCTTGTCCATGCGCAGTCGAGAGCACCCTCCCGCCGCTGGACGAACCAGGATCTCGCGGAGCTGTATCGGATAACCGAGACGCTGCGACGAGCTGGTGTGGATGTCGATACAGACCAGGGTCAGACCGACGAGGGCGATCCCTGGTACTGCTTCTGCAATCGCCGAACCGGCGATGTTCTGCTGCATATTGCCCAAGTCGATGACGGTTATATCGCCGAGATCGCGCTGCTCGATCGGACGCTCGAAGCCCGCAGTTTCGGCGACATCGTCTCGCAGTTCCTGCACGCCTATCCCGTCGTCCTGCCGCCGTCTTCGCGCGATGCCGCGGCGCGCGTCTGGATGCATCCGGCTAGCGGCTTGGCCGCGCTCGTGATGACGCTCTACATGCTGAACGACATGGTGCGTCCCGCCGCCATGGCCGACGGGGACCGTCTCGTGATCGATGGTGAAGCCATCGAGGTTCTCGACGTTCAGGACGAAGCTCTGGCCCGGGACACGAGCACGCTCCACCCGCGCGAGCAGCAGAAATCCGCGCGCCCGGATACGAGCTCTCTGAGCGCCGATAGCTACCGCGTTGCGACGCTGGCAGCCGCCCTTGCCATCGCCGCCGTGGTCATCGACGACGGGAGAACAGATCTCGTCAGCCTGCTCGACCACATCGGCTTTTCCGACGTGCTGTCGCAGGCACCCGCCGATCTATCCAGCGAGGAAGCCGCAATCCTGGCACTGGCCGAGATGAGGGCAGCAGCAGCTCAGCAGCAGGCCGCAGACGATGCCGCGGCCAAAGGGGACGGCGCTGCGGTGCAAACAGCCTACAGCGCCGACGACGCCGATCTCGAAACCGACGTGACCGATGGCCTTGTCGAGTTTGGTCTCGATGGCCTCGACAGCGCCATGCTGATCGACCTTGCGACGCCCGATGACCGCAAGGTGCATGAGATCGGTCACGAGTTCGGTGCCGCGCTGGCTGCCTTTCTTGCCGCCTTCAGTCCCGAAGGGGAGAAGGCCGGTCCTCGCGACGGGTCCGGGAAGCAACTGCAGACGGGATATACAGCCGAGGCATCAGAGGCCCAGGCCGATCAAGCCGCCGACGGGCAAGACGACGGCAGCAGCGGGCCACTCTTCGGCCTCCTTGCCGATGCGGCCGCAGGATCGTTACTGGCGACAGATGCTGCAGGCCCAACCGACGGCGGCGAAAGCCCTGGCGGGTCTCGCCCCGGCAGCAACGACTTCCTGGACGCCCTCGGCTTGGACAGTGCGCCGATCGTTCTGGCGTCGCAGAGCGAGATCAGCCTGCTGTTGTCCGGGCTGCAGACCGAACGCGTCGCTTTCGCGCCCTCTGGACCCTCAGAGCCACCCGGTTCGCCGACCTCCGCGGACACGCCTCTGGCGACGCCGACGGTGCGAGATATTGCGCCGACCATCATCTCGGACACGTCGGGCGACGTGAGTGGCCTCGGTGCATCCGATATCCCCTCGAGTGGCACTGAGCCTCCCGATACGTCGGGCAGCGGCCAGCAACCTGCGATCCGCCCCACGGCAAGCGATAGCGGGGATCGCGTGATTGCCCCGGCTCACAAGGTCGACGTCGCTGCCACCATCGCCCAGACCCAGTCGCCAGGAACCACCAGTGCCGAGCCGGCCGATTTGCCGTTCCAGTCGCTGGCGTTGGATTTGTCGAGCTTCGATGCCATCGCCGTCGTGCGCGCGTTCGTCAATGTCGTCGGCGATGTCGGCGTGCTCTATTATCGCGATACATTCTACATCTACGACAAGTCGCCCGATCCGGCCGATACCAATGGCTTCGAAGTCGAGACCGTGACGCTCGCGGACGGCGACTCCGTTACCCTGATCGGCCAGCCTGCAGCCTTCCAGGCCGTCGCCGAGACCCTGGCCTGAAAAGGCGGCGGGGGGGCCCTGCGCGGCACAGCAGGTTTGAGTCCGGCCCAAGTCTCGTCGCAACAGATCGGCGGGCGAAGGCCGTTATACCGACCCGCCGAAGTTTTGACCTACCTCTCGGCAAACCGCGCCTTCCGGCCGGCTCTCGGAACGAGTGTCGGAAGGCGCAAGCAAGAGCAGATACCGTCCCGCCGACCAAACAGCCTCAGAGTCGAAACATCGGCAGGACGGTATTAGACAACGTGCAATCCGATGCGCAATCCTCAAAGCCAAACGGCCGGAGTTCCCTCCGGCCGTTGTCATTTGTAGGTCTCGAGATCGCGTGTCCGAACCCAGTCTGGCGATCCTGTCAGGAGGTGCCGCGCGATCAGGCCGCGCGCGACTCCGATTCGCCATCGGACGCATCGCCATCCGGCCCGGTCCGCCGGCTGCGCGCGCTCTTGGACAGCACGTCGGTGATGCGCTGTACGGCGCCCCGCTCGTCGAGCTTTTCGACCGCCGCGATCTCACGGGCCATGCGATCGAGCGCATCCTCGTAGAGCTGACGCTCCGAATAGGACTGCTCGGGCTGCGCTTCCGAACGATAGAGGTCGCGCACGACCTCGGCGATCGAGATAAGATCACCGGAGTTGATCTTTGCCACGTACTCCTGCGCGCGGCGGCTCCACATCGTGCGCTTGACGCGGGCCCGCCCCTTCAGGATGTCCATCGCCTTCTTGACGAGCGTCTCATCCGACAGCTTGCGCATGCCGCCGACGGCTTCGAGCTTGCCTGTCGGCACGCGGAGCGTCAGTTTCTCCTTGTCGAACGTGATGACGAACAACTCGAGCGCCATCCCGGCGATCTCCTGCTCCTCGATCCCGACAATGCGGCCGACGCCATGGGCCGGATAGACGACGAACTCGTTGGTCTTGAAGCCATGGCGCTGGCTCACCGACTTCTTGTCCTGCGTCTTTTCCTGCATGGCTGCGGCGCGGGCGGCAGCGGCTTTCTCTGCGAGTTCCTTGGGCATCTTCGGTGCGGTGACCGGCGCGCTGATCTTCTGCGCCGCCTTCTCCGCGATGGCAGCTGCCACCGAGCGAGTCGACTTCACGCCGCCATTCGTCGCCGCGACCTGGCGCTGAGCGTCCGCCCTGGCGGGTACCGGCGCAGCGGTCTTGACGGCTTTAGCCGCGGACTTGGCGCCGCCGGCTGAAAACGTCTTGACAGGAGTCGCCGTGGATGCGACCGACGCCTTAACGTCCTTGCCGGACTGCTTCGTGGCCACGCCGGCCGGTTTGGTGGCGGTCGTCGCCTTCTTGGGAGCGGTCTGTGACGCAGGGGCTGGAGTGTCGGACTTTTTCTTGAGGGGGGCCTTGGCCTTTACCGAAGCCACCGGGGACTTGGCCTTCGCCTTGGTCGTCTGAGCCATTTGCGTCGTCTCACCTTCTGCCACACGGACAATGGCGCCCATTTTCGGAGCGCACCCCCACGCCCCCGAGCAGGGGCGTGAAGCACTCAACCGGACGACACGGCGAACCGACGCCGACCGGACACAAGAAAAACAACCTATCCGAATCACTTCGGATAAGCTGATCCTTCACAAGCTGTGGCTGTGCCGAACAATCGATAACCGCCTGCCGAGGCCTTCCGGCCACCGCAAAAGCCCAAATCCCGCGTTCATGCGACGATGGGCTCCTTCCTCTGCCACGCGACGGATCGTTTTGGTGTGCAGCTACGCCACTCGCAGGGAGTGTAACACAATCTTCACGGAAACAGAAGGGGCGTCGACATTAACGATGTTCAATGTCGAGCGAGGGGTGACTGTGTGTCCAGGGTTGGGACTGGAAGCAATTAGAAATTATTTTACTTTTCTACTGTGGACGACCGGGCGGTACGTCTCAACTCACCAAGCCCCGCACTGTGGGAAATTGTCCTCCTCATTGCCCTGGTCACGAGTTGGCCGCCCCTCGCATCAGCGCCCAAATTGCCTCGACGCGCCGATCAAAACCTAGCGCGGTGCCACCGCGCCGATAGAATTTTCCTCCTTTATGCGTGGCGGAATGCCGCAGCTCCGCAAGCCGTCCATGGAGGAAAAGTCGCGCCGACGCAGCATGAGGGTGGAGCGGGACGTCTGCGCCCCTCCCGCCCACAGGCCTCTCCTATACCGTCCGGATAAACCGCTGACTCATCTGACTATCCGGGTGGTCGGACGGTATTTCTCTTTCTTTGCGCCTTCCGACACTCGTTCCTCCGATCCCGGCTCGAGGGCCGGGAGGCCGGAAGGCGCGGTCTGTCGAGAGCCAGACGTCAGGAGTTCATTCGGCTGGCATCAATCCCCGGTTCCGGGCTCGGGGGAAAAATGCTTCTCGAACTTGCCCTTGACGTCGCGGAACTCGTCGGCCTCCGGGAGCGCGGCCTTCTTCGACGTGATGTTCGGCCATTTGTCGGCGTAGTCGCGGTTGACCTCGAGCCACTTTTCGAGGCCCGGCTCGGTGTCCGGCTTGATCGCTTCGACCGGGCACTCCGGCTCGCAGACGCCGCAGTCGATGCACTCGTCGGGGTGGATGACGAGCATGTTGGCGCCTTCGTAGAAGCAGTCCACCGGGCAGACCTCGACGCAGTCGGTGAACTTGCACTTGATGCAGTTGTCGTTGACGATGTACGTCATGAAAGTGTCCGTGCTCCGCTCATCCCGGCCCGGCCGCGTGGAGTTTCGCTGCGCGGGCCTCTTCGAATATTCAACTCTGCCGGCATTCAACCGGTAACGGCTAGGAGCCGTCGCCGCGGAGCTTATCCATCTGCCGACGATCCCGCTTGGTCGGTCGTCCGGCTCCCGGCTCACGGCTTCCAGACGGCCCTAGGTTGCCAGTCGACGCTACCATCGGCGAATGTGGCGCAACCACGACCGGAGTCAATTCCTCATAAAGCTGTTGGGCCTCCGACGCAGGCCCCCGCCTCTTTCCCAGCGCCAAGACCTTCAGCACGCGAACCCGCCGGGCGATCGTCGCTGTGATCACATCGCCGCAGCGTACCGCATGTGCGGGCTTCTCGACACGCAACTTGTTGACACGCACGTGCCCGTCCGTGACGTGGGCGGCCGCGAGCGTTCTGGATTTGGCGACGCGCGCGAACCACAGCCACTTGTCGAGCCGCTGCGCCAGAGTCCCTGCGTCGTCGACCGGCTCGCTCGCCGGGCAGCTCATGAGCTCTTTTTCTCCTCGCCTCGCTTCTCGAGGGCTTCCTTCAACGCACCCAGTGCCGCAAACGGCGAGTCCGGGTCCGCCACCTTGCCGCGACGAGGGGCCGACGTCATCTCGAAGCCGCGCCGGTCGTCCCGCTTGCGGTCGTCCCGCCGATCCCGGCCTCCG
>JBGSQO010000453.1:0-4238 GCA_041738055.1 Filomicrobium sp. | reverse complement strand
CGCACGCGCGCCCTCGGCCTCCGTTCGCCCCTGCCAGCCGCGCTCGAGGCCGATCAGCAGCCCGACGGCCAATGCGACCGACAGCCGCTCGAACAGGTCGATGGTCTCCATCGGCGGTATCATTCCTGCTCCCCAGCTCCCGCCGCCATCATAGCGCGACCCTTCGCGAAAGCGCTTCGGATGTGAAGCATTAGACGGACTTCCCGCGACTTGGTAAACGGTTCGGCCGGAAGCGGCGCCGAGGCGAACTGAGGGAGACCGGGCGGGCGTGCTGTTCAACTCGCAGGTGTTCATCCTCGGCTTCCTGCCGCTGGTCGTCGCGCTTTATTATGCGCTGGCGCATCGGATGGTTGCGCGCGAGTGGATGCTGATCGCCGCCTCGCTCGTCTTCTACGGTTGGTGGGACGTCCGCTTCCTGCCGTTGCTCGTCGGGCAGACCGTCATCAGCTGGTTGCTAGTAGCCGAATGGCACTTCCATGAGGTGCGCTGTGGCAGGCCCGGCCGCTTGCCGCTATGGCTAGGCATCGTCGGCAACCTCGCCGTCCTCGGGTTGTACAAGTACCTCGACTTCGCCATCGAGAGCCTCGAGTTCGCCGCCGGTCTCAGCCTGCCGCGCGCCGACCTCGTGCTACCGATCGGCATCAGCTTTTATACGTTCCAGAAGGTCTCCTATCTGGTCGATGCCCTCCGCGGCGAGGCCCCGCGCTACGGTTTCCGCCGCTTCGGGTTGTTCGTCGTGCTGTTTCCCCAGCTGGTCGCCGGCCCCATCGTCCGGCACAACGAGATCATCGACCAGTTCGACCTCGATCCGCTGCGGCCGGGCCTTGCTGAGCGCGTCGGCAAGGGGCTCGCCCTGTTCGTCATCGCCCTTCTGGCCAAGGTGTTCGTCGCCGACAAGCTGGCGGCCATCGCGGACCCGGTGTTTGCCGCCTCGGCCGCCGGAGCGCCGACCGCGAGCCTTGCCGTCCAGGGCCTCCTCGCCTTCGGCCTGCAGATCTTCTTCGACTTCGCCGCCTACTCCGAGATGGCGATCGGCCTGGCTTGGATGTTTGGCCTGTCGCTGCCGATGAACTTCAACCAGCCGTATCGAGCGACCAGCCTGCAGGACTTCTGGCGGCGCTGGCATATGACGCTGTCGCGATTTCTGCGCGATTACCTCTACATCCCGCTCGGCGGCAGCCGGCACGGCACGATGCGCTTCGTGCTGGCGAGCCTGACGACGATGGGGCTGTGCGGCCTGTGGCACGGCGCCGGCAACACGTTCATCCTGTGGGGGCTCGCCCATGGTGTCGGACTGCTGGTGGTGCGGGGCTGGCGGACGCTCGGCATCGAGTTGCCGGCGCTTGCGGGGTGGGCGCTGACGTTCGCCTTCGAGATCCTGACCTTCGGCTTGTTCCGGGCGCCGGAACAGGCGACCGCCGGGCCTCTGTTTGCGGGCCACTTGGGAACAGGCGGCCTCGGCGCGGCGTGGGAGATCGAGAGCGGCCTGATCATCCTCGCAGGGCTCGCCATCGCGCTGATGCCGCAGCCCGCCCTCGTCCTCGTCGAGCGCCATCTATGGCCGAGCCGGCTGATCGCGGCAGGGCTTGCGACGGCAGCGGCCTTCACCGTTCTGTCGCTCGGCCAGGGCGCGCCGCAGAGCTTCATCTACTTCCAGTTCTGAGGATCGGGCAGCCATGGATCTGAAGCTGGAGACCGCTGCCGAGACTGGGCACAAGACCAACGATGGCGGCTGGCGCGGCTTCATTGCAACCATGCTCGCGGTCTTTTCCGGGCTGCTGCTGGCCTGCGGTGCGCTGATCCTGGCCATGAACCCCTACGGCAACCTGCCGACGGGGCTTTATGCCCAGCACGTCATCATGGACATCAACCAGCGCCATCAGTACCCGGCCATCGTGCGCTCCAAGACCTATGACGCGGCTGTACTCGGCACCTCGACCTCGCGTCTGTTGGAGCCGGCAGCCCTGGAGCGCGCCTTCGGCGGCCGCTGGGCCAACCTCGCCATGAACGATTCCCGCGCCTGGGAGCAGGCCCAATTGGGCCAGTTGTTCCTGCGTCATACGCCGGCCCCGCACGCGCTGCTCGTCGGCCTCGACAGCGTCTGGTGCGCGCCGGATGCCGACAGCGTCCGCATCACTCGGCGTGGCTTTCCAGAGTGGATGTACGACGAGGACCCGTTCAACGACTGGCTCTATGCGTTCAATACGAACACGGTCGACGTCGCCGTGCGCCAAGTCATCCAGCGCATCGGGATCTTTCCACCGCGCGTGCCCCACGATGGCTATGAAGTGTTCGTGCCTCCGGAGCGGGACTACGATGCCCGGAAGGCAGCCGACAACGTCTGGCGCACACACGGCGGGCGCTCCATCGTCCCGGCCAAGCGGCCCTATCGCCTGAAAGCCGGCGAGCCGCATTCCTGGGCTTTTCCAGCACTCGATTGGCTGGATCAACTGCTGGCCGGGCTTCCGTCGGCGAGCCTGCGCATGCTCGCGTTCATGCCCGTCCATGTCGCCTCCCAGCCGCAGCCCGGCAGCAAGGCCGAGGCCGTTCTGGGCGAGTGCAAGCGCCGGATTGCCTCGATCGCAACGACCCGCCGCGCTCACCTCGTCGACTTCATGATCGCGTCCGACATCACGACCCGGGACGACAACTACTGGGACAGCCTGCACTATCGCGTCGGTGTTGCCGGCCGCATCGTCGATGGGCTGGCGGAAGCGGTCAAAGGACGAACTCCGCCAGCTGCGGACGGCTCGGGAGCGCCGTGGCGCACACTCGCCCGCCCGGAATAGTTAAACCGTCCCGAGCCGACCTTCCGTGCGATCACTCTTCGCGGTTTGCCCTCGCCATGCTGTCCATGATCGGTTTCGCGATATACTCCATGAAGGTGCGCGAGCCCGTCTTGATGTAGACCTCGGCCGGCATGCCCGGCACCACGTCCAGCGCCTTGATGCGCTTCAGCTCGGCATCGGGGATCGAGATGCGGGCGATGTAGTAGACTTCGCCCGGCTGCTTGCCCTCGATGGTGTCGGCCGAGACGTAGATGACCTCGCCTTGGGCCGTATGCGTCGTGCGCTGGTTGAGCGCGACGAGCCGGATCTCGGCGACCAGCCCCTTGTGCACGCTGTCGACGTCCTGCGGCCGCACCAACGCCTCGACCAGCAAGCGGTCGTCGGCCGGCAGCAGCTCCATGATCTCCTGGCCGGGCGTGATGACACCGCGCACGGTGTGCACGTGCCGCTTCACGACGACGCCAGCGACCGGCGAACTGATGGTGAGGCGGCTCTTGATGCCCTCCGCCCCCTTGATGCGCTCGGTGACGTCGTCCAGTTCGGTGCGCGCCTCCTTGTAGGCGTCCGCGATCTCCTGCTCGACCTTGGAGCCGAGCGACAGCATCTCCGACTGCGTCTCGAGCACCTTCTGGCGTGCCCGGCCCATCTCGGAGACGAGCTGGCCGATATCGCCGATCATCTTGGCCTCGCCGCGCTTGAGCTGCAGGAGCGCCGGGATGCGGGTCAGTCCCTTTTCGGCCAGCTGCTCGCTGCCAGCAAGCTCCTGCCGCAGCAGGACGAGTTGCTGCTCGTTGCTTTCCTTCTGGGCGGTGAGGCCCGTGATCTCCTCGCCCAGCGCATCGATGCGGCGTTCCAGGATGGTGCGCTCGTTGACCTGCCGGCGACGCCGCGCGTCGAACTGCTTCATCTGTGTCGCGAGGATCTCGGCAAGCTCCGGGAACTCGCTGCTGCGCCGCGTGACGTCGTCGGGAAGTTTGAAGGTCTCGGCTTCGGCGCGCTCTGCATCGAGCCGCGCCATCGTGGCCAGCAGCGAGATGCGCCTCAGCTCCAGCCGCCGCAGCTCGCTCCCGACCTGCCCGCCGTCGAGGATGACCAGCGGCTGGCCGGTCTCGACCAGATCGCCTTCCTCGACCAAGATCTTGTCGATGATGCCGCCTTCCAGATGCTGGATCGCCTTGTTCGAGCTGGTGGCGACGAAAAAGCCGTGCGCGACGGCCGCGCTCGAGATGGGGGCGGTCGCCGCCCAGAGGCCGAAGCTCCCCGACAGCAGGGCCATAGAGGCGAGGCCGAGCATCACCGGGCGGGCGATGCCGCGGTGCACGCCGCCATTCCAGGAGTCGAGATAGCTCGTCGAGGGAGCCTCGGAGCGACGGCTGGCCATCATGCGCCTCCCTTGCCTTCGGACTTATTGCCCGGACCGGTCGTCCCGGGCGCGGCACCGGCAGGTTC
>JBGSQO010000452.1:0-2278 GCA_041738055.1 Filomicrobium sp. | reverse complement strand
GCTGCCACCCACGCCCTGAAGTCGCTGTGCCGCAACATCGGAGCCATCCGCGCCGGCGACCTGTGCGATGTGATCGAGGAGGCCGCCCGCGCGGGCGATCGGGATGCCATGCGCCACGCCGAGACGTTGCCTGAGACGTTGGACCTGACGCTTCGAGCGCTCGGCGTCGAGCGGCCGGCCATGGCGGCGGAGTAGGCCCCCTCACCCCGACCCTCACCCCGCGAAGGACGGGGAGAGGGGGAAGTGGGAGCAATCAATCATGAACTCCGCCCCTGCTTCACTCGCACACCGGGCGACGGCCGCTCCAGCACGACTTCGCGGCGGAAGCGGAACAGTTTGGCCGGCCGGCCGCCCGTGCGGGTCTTGAGATCGCCCGTCGGCTCGACGAGACCGGCGCTTTCCACCAGGCGGCGGAAGTTCTGCTTGTGCAAGTGCGGGCCTAGGATGGCTTCCACCGTCTTCTGCAATTCGAACAGCGTGAACTCGTCCGGCATCAATTCGAAGATGACGGGGCGGTACTTGATCTTGGCGCGAACCCGCCCGATCGCGGTGGCCTGGATGCGGCGATGGTCGAAGCGCATCGGGCTGCCGAGCTGGGCCGAGATCTCGACGCTGGCCGTCACGCTCTCCGGGCGGTCGCGGCGGGCCTCGGCGACGAGACCGGCCTCGTAGAGCAACTCATAGCGCTCCAGCACCTTCTCCTCGTCCCAGGCGGCGCCATCCAGACCGAAGCACATGCGGAGGCGGTCCGTCCGCTCGATCGGCCGGGCCGGCGTCGGCCGCTGCAGGGGGCTTTCCGCCCAGGCCCTGAGATGCGGCTCGATCACCTGCTCGATCAGCGCCGGGCGGCCCTTGCGCCAGTCCTCCCACGGGAAGAAATGATACCAGCTGCGCCATGAGCCGCCGGTGATGTCGGAGACGTTGTGGGCGCGTGTCAGGGCCAGATAGCCGATCGACACGATGTGCGGATTGAGGTCGCCGGGCTGGGCGTGGCGACCGCGGTCGCCGAAGGTGTAGAGCTGCTCGACGTAGCCGAGGTCCAGCCCCGTCTGCTCCTCCACCCAGGCCCGAAGCCCGATCTCCAGCGTGCGGTGATCGAGCGGCGAGAACGGGCCGAACGGCAGGCCTTCGGTCGCCCCGCACTTGTCGGCGGCATCGCGGACGCACAGCACGACGGGCTCGTCGCTCGTCACGGCAACGATGGCCGCGTTGAGACCGATCTCGACGGCAGCGCTGTCGAGGCGGGGTGCTGAGCGGGGCGTGCCCTTCATGAGAGGCGCGGACGCCCCAAGAGTACGTAAGTTGATTTCAGTCGGCATGTCCGGGCTCTCCCGTGTCTCTCCGGAACCATCATGGCTTGCCGCACACCAGTTTCAGTTTCCCCGAACGTCGGGCTAGAGATCGATCGTGGCTATTTTCGGAACAGATGAATTTCTAGAAAGGTCATAACAGCGCCCGATTCGCAACGCAGCCGCGCCTTTTTAAGGGCGCCTTCCGACGACGCTCTTGGTGCGCCTTCCGACACTCGTTCCGAGCGCCGGCCGGAAGGCGCCGCGGGTTTCTTGTTTGCGCCTTCCGACACTCGTTCCGAGCGCCGGCCGGAAGGCGCGGCATGCGGAACGGGAGGGCATCAGTCCCGCCAGTTCGTCGGCGGACGGTCGGGTTCGCGGATATCCAGCCCGAACGGTCGCCCCTCGGCTGCACGCACGCCCATTCCAAGACCCTCGACGGCGCGGCGCAGGTCGCCGCAGCGGCCCAGCATGGTGTCGGCGAGTGCGACCAGAGACGCGCTCGGAAAGGCGGTGACGGAGGCTTTACGCAGATGTGCAGCCAGAGCCTCGGCGGGTGTATCGGGGCGGGCTGCCGCCAGGATCGCCAGGGCAGCGGCCGTCGAGCGGCTGATCCCGGAGAAGCAGTGCACCACCAGCACCGACGTGCGATCCCACGTGCGCGCAAACGCCAAGAGCCTCGCCATGGCGACGACGACGGGCACGTTACCCGGCCGCTCCCGCGAGATGCGTTCCTCGACGGGGATCTGCAGATGGCGGGCGGGGTCGATGCTCAGTGGCGTCTTCGGCGCGAACCGCTCCGGCACCAGCGAAATCAGATGGACCGCGCCCGTCTCCTCGACGACGCGGGGCATCGAGCGCAGCGGACAGACGTTCAGCGCGTGCTGTTCGGCAATCAGCATGGAGGGTTCAGCCGGCTCGCCCGGGGTCAGGCAGCGACAGCGCCCGGAAGCGGTCCATGAATGCCCGCTGCGCCTCGGCGGCCGGCA
>JBGSQO010000447.1:0-2446 GCA_041738055.1 Filomicrobium sp. | reverse complement strand
CCGAGGCGGGCGCGCATGTCGACCACGGTGACGATGCGGCCGCGCAGGTTGAGCACGCCGGCGATCTCGCCGGAGGACAGCGGCACCCGCGTCAGCCGTTCCGGCATGAACACGTCCTGCACGCGGGAGATCGGCAGGCCGAACAATTGCCCGCCGATCATCGCGGTGACGTATTCGGCCGCGGCGCCTTCGATGGTCTCGGTCTTGGTCGTTGTCATGGTCTAGCTTCCGCTCTTTGGTTTGAGCATGATCTTTCCGGAAAACCGGTTCCCGCTTTTCCGGATCATGCTCTAGGCCGCTTTCTTGACCTCGGCGGTCTGTTCCTTCAGCGCCGCGATCAGGCCGGGACGGTCGAACTTGGCGACGTAGTCGTGGAAGCCGGCCTGCCGGCCGCGCTCGATCGCCGCCGGCGACACCATCGAGGACAGCGCGATGATCGGCATCGTGCTCAGATGCTGGTCGGCCCGGATCGTCTCGGCAAACTCGAACCCGTTCATGTCGGGCATCTCGATGTCGGTCAGCACCACGTCGAAGCTCTGGCCCGAGCGCAGCGCCGAGAGGCCCTCCTGCGCGTTGGGGGCGACCCGCACCCGGTAGCCGGCGGCTTTGAGCACCGGCGCCAGCATGTTGCGGAAGAACGCCGAGTCGTCGACCAGCAGCACCGACTGCGAGGACAGCGAGGGGCGCATCTCCTTGCGCGAGAACCAGTCGGCAAACGCCATCGGGAGGAAGTGGCCGACGTCGATCACCTCGGTGGCCTGGCCCTTGATCACGGCCGAGCCCAGGATGCCCTCGCTGGAGCCGGCGACCTCGATGTGCAGCCGCTCCTCGACGATGTCGATGATCTCGTCGACCACCAGCCCCATCGAGCGGCCGTCGTCGGCGAACACCAGGATCGGCTGCGAGCCCGAGGTCTGGACGCTGACCCCGGTCATCTGCACCAGCGGCATCAGCTGGTCGCGGTACTGCACCATGTAGCGGCCGTTCGACAGCTCGATCTTGTCGGTGGCGATCTCCTCCAGCCGGGTGACGAGGCCGAGCGGCACCGCCTTGGGCTGGGTCGAGCCGGCGCGGAACACCAGCAGCGAGGTCAGCTGTTCGCCCGACAAAGCGTGGGAAGCGGCGTTCTCGTCCGAGATCTCGTGGCTGGCCGAGCCGGCGGCGCCGAGCGCCTTGGCAATGCCGTTGGGGTCGATGATCATGATCACGGCGCCGTCGCCCAGGATGGTGTTGCCGGAGAACATGTCGATGTGCCGCAGCTTGGTCGACATCGGCTTGACCACGATTTCTTCGGTGTGGAACACGCCGTCGACCACGATGCCGAAGGTCTGGCTGCCGACCTGTGTCACCACGATGAAGCCGTTCTCGGGATCGGACGAGGAGCCGTCGTCGATCTTCAGCAGCTTCTTCAGGTGCATCAGCGGCAACAGCTTGTTGCGCAGCCGCAATACCGCGGTGTCCTTGATGCGCTCGATGCGGTGTTCGGAGTTGGCGCGGGCGCGCACCAGTTCCACGACGGAGAGCTGGGGGATCGCAAAGCGGTCGCCGCCGGCTTCCACGATCAGGGCCGAGACGATGGCCAGCGTCAGCGGGATCTTGATGGTGACGCTAGAGCCCTCGCCGGCCACCGACTTGATGTCGATGGTGCCGCCGATCTGGTCGATATTGGTGCGCACCACGTCCATGCCGACGCCGCGGCCGGAGACCGAGGTGACGGTGGCCGCCGTCGAGAAGCCCGGCGCGAAGATGAACTTGTGGATCTGGGCCTCGGTCATCTTCTCCAGTTCGGCCTCGGTGACGAGACCGTTCTGCAGCGCCTTGGCCTTGATCCGCTCGGTGTTGAGCCCGCGGCCGTTGTCGGCGATGCAGATGATGATGTGGCCGCCCTCGTGGTAGGCCGACAGCCGGATGGTGCCCTGCTCGCCCTTGCCGCCGGCCAGCCGCTCGGCGGGCGTCTCCAGGCCGTGGTCGGCGGAGTTGCGAACCATGTGGGTCAAGGGATCCTTGATCAGGTCGAGCACCTGGCGGTCGAGCTCGGTGTCGGCGCCGTGCATCTCCAGCTCGATCTGCTTGCCGAGTTCGCCCGACAGGTCGCGCACGATCCGCGGCAGCTTCTGCCAGGCGTTGCCGATCGGCTGCATCCGCGTCTTCATGACGCCTTCCTGCAGTTCGGCGGTGACGTTGGAGAGCCGCTGCAGCGGCACCTTGAACTCGGTGTCCTCGTTGCGGCGGGAGATCTCCAGAAGCTGGTTGCGGGTCAAGACCAGCTCGGAGACCATGGTCATCAGATGTTCGAGCGTGTCGACGTTGACGCGGATCGACTGGTTGGCGATCTTGTCGGCTTCCTGGACGTCGGCGTCGGCGGCGGCGGCCTTGCGGGCCGGTTTTGCTTTTGCTTCCTTGACGGCTTCCTTGACCGCCACCGGCGCCGGAGCGGCGGCCGGCC
>JBGSQO010000441.1:0-7856 GCA_041738055.1 Filomicrobium sp. | reverse complement strand
GAGCCAGCCAGCGTGTCGAGCCTGCTTACCGTGCGCGGCGTCATTGAGGTGATCGAAGACGCAGAGAGCCCCGAGGCGGCGGAGGCCCGGCACGCGGCGCTTCTATCGACCCTCGAAACAGCACTCGCCGGCCTCAATGCTTCCCGCGCCGCCGAGGGCGCCCGTCTCGCCGCCGTGCTGAGCGCCCAGGTCGACGAGGCCGAGCGGCTGGTGGGGATCGTCGAAGCCGCACCCGCCCGCAGCGTCGAGTCAATTCGTGCCCGCCTCAGCCAGCAGATCGCCCGCCTGCTCGAGGATGGCGCCAACTTCGATCCCCAGCGCCTGCACCAGGAGGCGATCCTGATCGCCACGCGCGCCGACGTCGAGGAGGAGTTGAAGCGCCTGCACTCGCACATCGCGGCTGCCCGCACCCTGCTTCGGGAGCCCGGCGCCGTCGGCCGCAAGTTCGACTTCCTCGCCCAGGAGTTCAACCGCGAGGCCAACACGCTGTGCTCGAAGTCCAACGACGAGACGGTGACACAGGCCGGGCTCGCGCTGAAAGTCGTCATCGATCAGATGCGCGAGCAGGTCCAGAATATCGAATGAGCCCCGCCATGCCCGATCCCGCTGCCGTTCCGTCCGCCGCCGAGACCCTCGCCCGCCGGGGTCTCCTGCTCGTCCTGTCCTCCCCGTCCGGCGCCGGCAAGACGACGCTGGCCAAGCGGCTCCTGGCCGAGGACCCCGACATCGAGTTGTCGGTCTCGGTGACGACGCGCGCGCCCCGCCCCGGAGAGGTCGACGGCGTCGACTACACGTTCATTGACCGCGAGCGGTTCCAGCAGTTTGAAACCGACGGCGCGCTGCTCGAATGGGCGCACGTGTTCGATAACGCCTACGGCACGCCCAAGGCACCCGTCGTCGCCGCGCTGGAAGCCGGCCGCGACGTGCTGTTCGACGTCGACTGGCAGGGCGCGCGGCAGTTGGCCATCAGCCTGCCCGATGACCTCGTGCGCGTGTTCATCCTGCCGCCCACCGGGATTGCCCTGCAGCAGCGGCTCATCACTCGCAATCAGGACGGCCCCGAGGTCGTCGCCCGCCGCATGGCCAAGGCCGCAGACGAGATCGCCCACTGGGGCGACTACGACTACGTCATCGTCAACAGCAACGTGGAGGAGAGCCTGGCGCGGCTCAGGGCGATCCTGCATGCCGAGCGGACCCGTCGGGTGCGCCAGCCGGGCTTGGCCTCCTTCGTCGAGGGGCTGCAGGCGGAGTTGACGGCGCTGAAACGGGGCTGAGGCAAGTGAAGACGGGGGGCGTTGCCCCCTCGCCCCCCACCAAGGGCTAAGCCCTTGGAACCATCACCGGGAGATTCTGGCACGCGTGTTGCGCAGATGAGCAGACGGAGTGATCCCCCGAACGTCAGCTATCCGCCTCGATCACCGCGATGTCCTCGCCGGCCCGCACGGCGCGCAGCATGCGAACATCGTCCAGCGCACGCGCCCAGACGTTGCAGGGACTTGCCAACCGAATCTCGCCCGCTCGCGAGATGGGTGTCGGGCCGTACCCGATGGCGATCGCCCCGCCGGCCGACCAGAACGCGATTTCTCCGCGCTCCACGACATCGCGGGCCCCCTGCTCCACAGGCTCCGAGACGGGGACGTCGAAATAGACTTCCTCGCCCCAGGTGCGCGCCGTCGCATAGATCGGCAGCGCCCGCCAGATGCTCTGGGCCGTCGGCGTGTCGAGCAACTCGGCCCGGATAGCGACAGCCCCGGCCCGGATCAGGATCATCCGCATGTGTTTCCCTGCCGCGCGAGCCGCTGCTTCCCGTCCAGCCACGGGAAGTTTCAACCGGTCTCGCGCTCAAGATGCACCTTGTCACTCGGGCGCACGCCCTTCAAGGCCGCCCAGTCGTCGATCTCGCCGATTACGTTGCAGGGGGCGGGAAGTCGCACTTCGCCAGCGCGCGAAATCGGCGTCGGTCCGAACGGCAGCAGGATGCGGCTCTCCTCGGTCCACAGATAGACCTCGCCGAGGCGTCCGTTGCGGCGGGCGGTGCGATCCCGGCCGAGCCGCAGCGGGATCTCGAAGTGCACGCACTCGCCCCAGGGTTCAGCCTTGGAGAACAGCGGCAGGGCTGCCAACAGTGCGCGCACAGCCTCGGTCTGTGCCAACCGGATCGCAACGACCACCTGCCCGGCCGTCAGCCGGACACCGAGGCTACCGGCTTGTCCTTGCGGCGGGACCTCGTGTTGCGCCCTGTCCGGTGGCGGATGCGAGCGCGGCGGAGCCTTGGAGCCCCGCCGCAGATAGTTGGTCGGCATCGACGTCCTTTCCGGCCGCAGCCGATCAGGTCGGCGGCGGGCCGAACACCAGCACGGCGTTGAGACCGCCGAAGGCGAACGAGTTCGACATGGTGTATTTGACCTCGCGATCGCGGCCGACGTTGGGCACGTAATCGAGGTCGCAGTCGGGATCGGGATCGTCGAGCCCGATCGTCGGCGGCACCCAGTTCTCCTGCATCGCCTTGATACAGACGGTCGCCTCGATGCCGCCGCCGGCACCCAGCGGGTGGCCGTGCATGGACTTGGTCGAGGAGATCGCCAGCTTGTAGGCGTGCGCGCCGAACACTTCCTTGATGGCGTTCGTCTCGTTTTTGTCGTTGATCGCCGTCGCTGTGCCGTGGGCGTTCAGGTAGTCGATCTTCTCGGGCGCCAGGCCTGCGTCGGCCAGCGCCATCCGCATGGCCTCACGCGGGCCTTCGATGCCGGGGTTGACCATGTCACGGGCATCCGACGTCATGCCGTAGCCGACGACCTCGGCCAGGATGTTGGCGCCGCGCTTCTGGGCATACTCCAGGTCTTCGAGCACGAGGATGCCGGCGCCTTCGCCCAGCACAGTACCGTTGCGCTTCTTGGAGAACGGGAAGCAGCCCTGCGGCGACAGCACGTGTAGCGCCTGCCAAGCCTTCATCGTGCCGTAGTTGATGACCGACTCGGAGGCGCCGGTGATGGCCACGTCGACCATGCCGCGGCGGATATAGTCGAGGCCGACGCCGATCGCATGGGTCGCCGTCGAGCAGGCCGAGCAGGTCGCGAAGGTCGGGCCGCGGATGCCGAACTCGATGCCGACGTGGGCAGCCGCCGACGAGCCGATGATGCGCAGCAGCGTCAGCGGATGCGTGGCGCGCTTGTTGTGGATGAATAGGTCGCGATAGGCCGTCTCATAGGTGACGAGGCCGCCGGCACCCGAGCCGATGATGCAGGCCGCGCGATAGGGCTCGACCACCGGAACTTCCAGCCCCGATTGCTTCATCGCTTCGTCGGCGGCAGCGGCCGCGAACCACGAAAAGCGGTCGGCGTGCAGGATGATCTTGTCGCGCGAGAAGTGCTTGAGGCGGGGCTTGGGATCGAAATCCTTGATCTGCGCGGCGATCAGAACCTTGAGGTCCTCGAGCGGAAAGCCCCCGAGTTCGCTGACGCCACACTTGGAGGCGCGCATGCCCGCCCACAAATCATCGACCGTGTGACCGATCGGGGTGACGGCACCCATCCCTGTGACGACGACGCGGCGCTGACCGTTAGAATTTGCCATTGAGTGTCCCAAAGCTGGACGACCGGCCAGGGCAGCGACTGCTCCCCAGTGGCCGGACGCCGACAGTTTCTATGCCTGGCTGGGCGATGTTCGGCGATCGATGTCGCGGCCCGTTGGCGTCAGGTTCAAGCCTTCGCGGCGGCAGCCGAACCGCTGCCCGCCTCGACGAGCCCGCGGACCTTGTCGACGACGGAGCCGACAGTCTTGAAATCCTCGACGTCCTCGTTCGCGTTGTAGGGGATCTCAATCCCGAAGGAGTCCTCGATGTCGAACACGATCATCGCGAGATCGAGCGACTCGATAGACAGGTCCTGAAGCTCGGTCGAGAGAGCGATGTCGTCCCGCGGCTCCTTCATGTGCTTCTTCAGGATCTCGATAATCTTGGTTGCTACTTCGTCCATCTCGCTCTCCTCCCCTCGCTGCGGGCGCGCGACGGGCTCTTGACAGAATGTTGGTGACTATTGCAGGCCCGAGACTGTAACAAGCTGGCGGCTCACATATCCTTAATTGCCAGCCAAGTCCAGCCGCGCTCCGTATCGTTCCGTCAGCCCTGCGACTTTTCAGCAAGAAGCATGCCGGAAGTGTTTGGCTCGTCGCAAGCCGCTTCAACCAAGCCGACAGTTGGGACCCTCACATCACTGGCGCCGGTCCCAGAAAACGTGTTCAATGGCTGAGGCACGTCTTGCGGCATCCTCGACGATATATCCTAAAGCCTTATGTGGCATAGGTTTACGGGGCCGCCGCAACCAGTCCGCGCGGTGTCCCGTCCCTGTCTCGACAGGTTGTATAGCGCCGCAGCGGTCTACTCGGGAGAAAAAAAGGCGATGACGAGCCAAGATGCCGCATCGACACTGCGAAGCCCTCAGGACTTCCCGTGGCTCAAGACCTACCCGCCCCACCTCGATTGGCACGAGACGATCGCGCCGGCTCCGCTCTATACGCTGCTCGATCGCGCCTCGAGCGAGCACCCCACAGCCATTTGCACGAATTTCCAGGGACGGACGCTGACCTATCAGCACATGCGCACACTGGTCGACAGTGTCGCGGCTGGCCTCCAGGATCTCGGCCTCGCCAAAGGCGATCGCGTCGGCCTGCTGTTGCCCAACACGCCCACGTACATCGTCTACTACTACGCGATCCTCAAGGCCGGGGGCGTCGTCGTCAACTTCAACCCGCTCTACACGATCGAGGAACTGGCCGAGCAGGTTCGCGACAGCGGTACCACCTTGATGGTGACACTCGACCTCAAGGTGCTCTTCGATAAGGCCGAAGCCCTGATTGCCGATGGCGTGCTGCCTCGGGCCGTCATCGCCCCCTTCTGCCGTTTGCTGCCGGGGACCAAGGCCGCGCTGTTCCGGTTGCTGAAAGGGCGGCAACTGGCGCGCCCGCTCGCCTCCAAGACCTCCGACCGGCTGATCCTCGAGGCCGACCTGATGGTCGAGGGCGCCGAGCCCGATCCGGTGGATATCGACCCGGTCCGCGACCTCGCTGTGCTGCAATACACGGGCGGGACCACAGGTACGCCGAAGGGCGCCATGCTGACGCACTACAACTGCTACGTGAATGCGCTGCATGTCGCGCGCTGGTCACCTCCCGTCCCCGTCGGGGAAGAGCGCGTCATGGGCGTGCTGCCATTCTTCCACGTCTTCGCCATGACGGTCGTGATGAACTATTCGGTCGCCCGCGCCGCCACGATGATCATCATGCCCCGCTTCGTGCTGGAGGACGCCATGCGGCTCATCGAGCGCATGCGGCCGACCTACATGCCCGCCGTGCCGACCCTGTTCAATGCGATGCTGAGCCATCCGCGGCTCAAGACCTTCGACCTCTCCTCGATCAAGTTCTGCATCTCGGGCGGAGCGGCGCTGCCGGTCGAGGTCAAGGCCCGGTTCGAGTCGCTCACCGGCTGCCACATCGTCGAGGGCTACGGCCTGTCGGAAGCCTCCCCCGTCGTCACCTGCAACATCATCGGCGCCCCCGCCCGCGACGGCTCGATCGGCGTGCCCTTCCCTCAGACCATCGTGTCCCTGCGCGACCTCGCCGATCCCGAGCGGGAAGTGCCGCTGGGCGAGAAGGGCGAATTGTGCGTGAAGGGGCCGCAGGTCATGCTGGGCTACTGGAAAAAGGCCGAGGAGACCGCCGGCGTGTTCACCCGTGACGGCTTCCTGCGGACCGGCGACGTCGCCCGGATGGCTGCAGACGGCTCGCTGGCCATCGAGGACCGGATCAAGGACCTGATCATCTGTTCGGGCTACAACGTCTACCCGCGCCGCATCGAGGAGGCGATCTACACGCACCCGGCGATTGCAGAGGTGACCGTCATCGGCATCAAGGACGAGTACCGGGGCGAGGCGCCCAAGGCGTTCGTCAAGCTGAAGGCCGACGCCCGCCTTGCCGCCCAGGACCTGCTGAAACACCTCGAAACGAAGCTGTCGCGCATCGAGATGCCGACCGAGATCGAGTTCCGCGACGAACTGCCCAAGACCATGATCGGCAAGTTGTCGAAGAAGGAACTGAAAGCCGAGGAGGCCCAGCGCAGGCACGTCGGATGACCAGCGAACCGACCAGGAGCCACCCGTCAGCGGAGCCGGGTCAGCCGGAGACCGCTCCCGAGCGCCAGTATTCCATCGGCGAACTCTCGGCCGAATTCGACATGACGGCTCGAGCCATCCGATTCTACGAGCTGCGTGGGCTGCTGTCGCCGACGCGGGTCGGCACGGTCCGCCACTATTCACGCCGCGACCGCGCCCGGCTCAGCCTCATCCAGCGCGGCAAGAACCTCGGCTTCTCGCTGGAGGACATCGCCGCGTACTTGACGCTTTATGATGCCGATCCGGCGCAGATCGCGCAGACGCGGCTGTTGCTCGGCAAGATCGAAGCGGCCCTGGCTGATCTGTTCGGCAAACGCAGGGACCTGGAGGCTGCCATCTGCGAGCTGGAGACGATCAGGGCCAGCTGCCTCGACCATCTGCGAACCAAGAGCGAAGACTGAACCGAAGCCGGCCCTGCCCTCCACGCGCGCCCAACAAGAACGCCCGGCACGAGGGCCGGGCGCTCCAGAATTCCATCCGAACGAGGGTAAGCCCCCGCACGAATTCAGCCTCAGTTGGCCTTCGTGAACTTGCCGCTGGCGCAGGCGCCGGCAGCCGTGCAACCGTCCATCTGCCAGCCCGTAGCGTCGCCCTTCATCTTGGCGTTGTAGGACTCGCCCGTGGCGGGGTGCTTGATCTTGCCCTTGAAGGCGTCGCCGTCAGCGGTCATTGCCGACTCGATCATCTCCATGCCGACGTTCTTGGCGCCAGCGACGACCTTGCAGCTCATGCCATTGGCGCCGCCCTTGGCGCACTCGATGGTGTAGCCTTCCCAGGACCACTTGCCGACCATGTCGTCGAGACCGGCGGCCGAAGCGCTGGTGGCGAAGCCGAGAGCCGCGAGACCGGCGACAGCGCTGAGAACCTTCTTCATTGTTTCACTCCCTAGGATTTGGAATACCCAACTCGCTGGGACCAGACGGTGGCACGCTCCGGCAGCGCCGCATCCTTGCTGTGAGGATAGTGCAACCCAAGATGGTGTCCCGTTCAGTGCCCGGATGCACATTAGCGCATGGTTAAATTCGAATAAACGAAGATTTGCAGCCGCACCCCTGTCATCGGCGCGCCACGCGCACCCCAGCAGCCCCCTTGAAATCTGGTGTACCAATCCACGCGGCGTTCGGCGCATCTGGAACCGGCCACGCCAAGCTGTCGGTTCCACGAGCAATTTCAGCTATAGCCTAGCCGTCAGCGCCCCGTCGACACCACTCATGACAGACCTCAAAAAGCTGACCCATGTCAGCAGAGCCGGCGTTCCTAGACACTTCGTCGCGTGGCGAATGCGCCACATTGCAGCATCATGCAGCTCAGTCGCATAATATCAATACATTCGCAGGTTGAGATATCCAAGGAGGCCAAACATGTCGATCCGATCGCTGCTCATCGCACTGGCACTTTGGCTGTCCGCAGCTGGGGTTGCTTCAGCCGAGACGCTGGTTCTCGTTCAGGGTTACCTCGGGAGTGCCGGCAGCTGGCGCAATACCGGGATCACCGCGAGCCTGCATCATGCCGGCTGGCAAGACGCCGGGCATCTCGCCCTCACGCCCACGGGCGTCGGCGGCCTCGTCGCCCAGACGACAGCTCCCAACCGGCTCTATACCGTCGACCTGCCGACCGAGGGGCCGATCGGCCTGCAGGCGGAGGTGCTCGCCCACTACGTGACCGACGTCCGCGCCCGCCATGGCGATGACC
>JBGSQO010000433.1:0-6082 GCA_041738055.1 Filomicrobium sp. | reverse complement strand
CACGCGTCGAGGCGGCCGGCGGGAATGGGCGGGCCGCTCCAGACGAGGTCGATGTAGCTGCGGGACTGACCGGTCTCGGCGCGGACGGCGAAGGTGTCGATGCCGGCCTCCTCGGCCACCTTACGAATGAGGTGGTCCATCAGCTCGATGATGGTGTTGCTGTCGCAGTGGACCCAGCTCGCTTCCCCGGTGATGTCGCAGCGCATGACCGGGTTGTCGCGGTAGCGGCGCGTCAGGCAGCTCAACAGGTTGTCGGAGTGCACGTCGTTCATCGGCCAGCTCGACGTGACCATCTCGCGGTAGCCGGAGGCCAGTTCCTCCAGACGGGTCGACAGCGCGGCGGCCTCTGAGGCGACGACCTGCATGAACAGGGCCCGGCCCTCGGCGTCGAGGTCGGCGTTATCGGAGAGCGTCTCGGCGGCCGCCCGCAGGTTGGCCACCGGGCGGCGGAAGCCCTCGATGCCCTCACGCAGCAGGCGGTCGCCCTTGGCCAGGGTCTGCAGCTGCCGGGTGGCATCCGAAAACGTCACGACATAGCCGGTCGGGGTGGTTTCGGTCTCGTCGAGCACGAGGCTCATCTTGCCCTGCAGAACGTGGCGGCCGTCTACGGTCGCAAACACGATGCCCGTCATCAGATAGTCGCGGTGCTGCTTATAGCGACCGGAGGAGAAGCGGTTCGAGAGGCGCTCCAGCGTGTTGACGAACGGGGGGCGGTTCACGATCGCAAAAATCTCGCGGCCCAACCCCAGGTCCCCGGAGACGTGCAGCGTCTGCAGCGCGAGGCGGTTGTAGAGCAGGATGTGGTGGTCGAGGGTGCAGAACAGCACGCCCTCGTTCAAGTCGCGGACGACGGCTTCGAGGCGCAGGCGCTGGGCCCGCTGGGCGCTCGTTGCTTCATCTATGCGGGTGTCCATGTCGGCGCGCGTGGCCGCCATCGCCGACATCAGCTCGTTGAAGGTCGGCCCCAGCAGGCCGAGATAGCGCGCGGAACTGGCGCTGACCCGGTGCTCGGGATTGGCGTGCAGGAACGTTTGGGCGTCGCGCACCACGGTCAGGATCGGCTTGCCGATGTGCTCGTCGAACTGCATCCAGACCCAGACGACGAGCCCGAAGAGCACCATCACGGCCAGCCCGCCGAACAGCACGAGGGGCGCGGCCAGTTCCTTCTCCTCGATGATGCGCTGGGCAGCCACCGTCAACGCGCCGCCGATCACCAGCGGAATCGCGGCCAGGATCAGGCCGAAGAACAGGAAGATGCGCAGCCGCAAACCCAGCCTCTCGACCCAATCGAGCATCGTCTACTCCCTCTTTAGTTTGCGCCTTGCGGGGATTCTTTGATTGCGCCTTCCGACACCCCTCCGGGGAGCCGGCCGGAAGGCGCGTAGGCCCTCACGGCTCGCCGATCAGGGCGCGGACCTTCTCGGCGAGTTCCTTGGTCGAGAACGGCTTGGTCTGGTAGCCGTCGGCGCCCATGGCCAAGCCCTTCTCGATCTCGACCTCGCGGCCCTTGGCGGTGACCATCAGAATGCGCACGTTCGCCAGCGCGGGGTTGGCGCGGACGGCCTCGCACACCTCGTAGCCGTTGCGCTTGGGGATGTTGATGTCGAGCAGCACCAGGTCCGGCGGGTCGGCGGTAATGGAGGCGAGCGCCTGCTCACCGTCGGTGGCGCTGCGCACCACGTAGCCGGCCCGCTTCATCAGATATTCGAGCGACAGCAGAATGTTGGGCTCGTCGTCGACGACGAGCACGCTGCGGGGCATCGATCGGTCCTCCCTTGGGTCGTCTTTTTGCGCAGTATGAGCCCGGCGAGGGGCCCGTCCTTGACTTTGCACCAGTGCCTTACTGCGAGCCTTTGCCCTCCCCGTTCGTCAAGGTTTCGCAAGACTTGTGCGTGGCAGCATTATGGCGCTGCCCGTCATATCGGCATATCGGCTTGTTTTGGCGATGCATCGACTCGGGTGCGGAGAGGCTTGTGCTGCAATGCAGCAATTTTTCCTGGCGTCGCTCTGGTGTTGCGCTGGTGCGAATATACCGCAGCAGGGCAACGACACTCTCGATTTCTTCTGGGACACGCCTAAAGTTGCGATTTGCCATGGGGGCTCGTCCACCTATGGTCCAACCTGCGGGGCGGACTCTGCGGCGGCGGCTGATGCCTTCGGCGTGGGCTCGCCCAAGACCAAGAAACTGTCGTCGCTCGACCCTCGAACGTACATGGGGAAGGAACTCGGGATAATGTCCAAAGGAAATACAGAAAGGCACTGGTCACGCACCAGGGGCCTGATGATCGTAATGATGCTGCTGTGGGCCATCTTCAGCTTCGGCATCCACTTCTTCGTCAAGGAACTGAACACCATCAACATCATGGGCTTCCCGCTCGGCTTCTACATGGCCGCGCAGGGCTCGTTGATCGTGTTCGTCGTCATGCTGTTCGTCTTTGCCTCCGTCCAGGACGGCATCGACCGCAGCGAAGGCTTTGCTGAAGACTGAGAGGAACCATCATGGCTGGTGCAACTAAAGCCGGTGGTGGAGATTTCATCTCCAATCTCGGCAGAATCTACACTATCTACACGGGCGGCTTCTTCGGCTTCGTTATTCTGCTCGCCATCGCCGAGCAGATGGGCGTTCCCAACAAGATGATCGGCTACGGCTTCGTCTTCCTGACGATTGGCGTCTATGCTGTCATCGGCATTCTCTCGCGCACGTCGGACGTGGGCGAGTACTACGTTGCCGGTCGATCGGTGCCGTCGTTCTACAACGGCATGGCAACGGGCGCCGACTGGATGTCGGGCGCCTCGTTCGTCGGCATGGCTGGCACGCTCATGCTGCTTGGTTATGACGGCCTCGCCTTCGTGCTCGGCTGGACCGGCGGCTACGTGCTGGTGGCAGTGCTGATCGCGCCGTTCCTGCGCAAGTTCGGCGCCTACACGGTTCCGGACTTCTTCGCGGCCCGTTACGGCGGTGGTTTCGCGCGTCTGCTGGCGGTCATCGTGCTCATCTGCTGCTCGTTCACTTACGTGACGGCGCAGATCTTCGCGACGGGCATCATCGCCAGCCGCTTCCTGGACATGGACTTCACGGTCGCCGTTTACGCCGGCCTCGTCGGCATCCTGCTTTGCTCGATGCTCGGTGGCATGAAGGCCGTGACCTGGACGCAGGTCGCCCAGTACATCGTGCTGATCGTCGCCTACCTGCTGCCCGTCGTCATTCTGTCGACGCAGAAGTTCGGCATCCCGATCCCGCAGCTCACCTACGGTCAGGCCATCGCCGACATCACGGCTCTCGAGCAGAGCATGATCGCCAAGGGCCTTGCCGACGCCAAGACGCTGAAGCCGCACATCCAGCCGTTCACGACCTACGATCCGCTCAACTTCTTTGCGCTGATCTTCTGTCTGATGGTCGGCACGGCCTCGCTGCCGCACATCCTGATGCGCTACTTCACGACGCCAACCATTCGTGAAGCGCGTGGCTCGGTGGCGTGGTCGCTGTTCTTCATCTTCCTTCTGTACTTTACGGCGCCGGCCTACGCGGCGTTCTCCAAGCTCGAGGTGTTCACCCTCATCAACAACGGCACGAAGCTCGCCGAGCTGCCGCAGTGGATGTTCACCTACGGCAAGATCGGCCTCGTCAAGGTTTGCGGCGTGGACGTCACGGCGACGCAGGCCGTCATCGACGCCTGCAACAAGATCGCCAACCATCCGGGCCTGCTGCGTTGGCAGGACCTCAACATCAATACGGACGTGATCGTGCTCTCGACTCCTGAGATCGCGGGCATGCCCTACGTCATCGCCGGCCTCGTGGCCGCTGGTGGTCTCGCCGCCGCTCTGTCGACGGCCGACGGCCTCCTGCTGGCCATCGCCAACGCGCTCTCTCACGACATCTACTACAAGATGGTGAGCCCGAACGCTTCGGCGAAGACCCGTCTCGTCGTTGCACGTATCCTGCTGCTCATCGTGGCCGTCGCTGCCGCTTACACGGCCTCGACTAAGCCGGCAGACATCCTGTCGATGGTCGCCTGGGCGTTCTCGCTGGCGGCTGCCGGCATCTTCCCGGCGCTGGCTCTCGGCGTCTGGTGGAAGCGGGCGAACACGCCGGGCGCTGTGCTCGGCATGATCTTCGGCTTCGGCATCTGCCTCTACTATCTGGTCGGCACGCGCTACTTCGCCGTGTCCTTCCACGAGATGTGGAGCTGGCTCGGCACCGCCTCGCCGGCGGCTGTGGAGAAGTTCAACACCTTGAAGCAGGCTTGGGTCGCTGCTGCTCCGGACGCCAAGGCTGCGGCCTGGAAGGCTCTCGACACGCACGCCCAGACGATCGCCAGCTGGTATGGCGTCAAGAACATCTCGGCGGCTCTCTTCGGCCTGCCGATCGGGTTCGCGACCATCATCCTGGTCTCGCTCATGACGGCTGCTCCTTCCAAGGAAGTCCAGGACATGGTTGACGCGACCCGTCAGCCGTCTGGCGACCCGATCATGAAGGACAAGGCCTCGGGCGGCGTCGGCGGGCATTGAGCCCTGCTGAACTCAACCTGACGCGAACAGGGAGGGCGGGGCATTGCGCTCCGCCCTTCTTCATGTGAGAGACCCTTTTTTGATTGCGCCTTCCGACGACCCTTGTCGCGGTGCTTCGGATGCCTACGAAGCATCCGCACAGCCGCGCGCCGGCCGGAAGGCGCGCCCCTAGGAGTTGCCCGTGAGCCCAACCGAGAGCTTTGCCGCCTACTGGTGGTTCCACGTCCCGAATCTCTTGATGGCGGCGATGATCTACTCGCTGATCGGGCGCTATGTGCTGGAGCTCGTGTTCCAGGGCAAGGACCCCGTCATCGTCACGGTGTTTCGCACCATCACCAATCCGGTCGTCAACGCCGTCCGCTATGTCACCCCTGCCGTCATTCCGACCGGCCTCGTCGTCGTTTTCGCCATCGTCTGGCTGATGGCGCTGCGCATGTTCTGGTTCCTGACGGCGGTCGCCGCCGGCATGAAGCTCAGCTGATCGGCCTGCCCCAAACGTAATATCCAAGGAGCCCCGTCATGGACGACATGGACAAGCGCCAGGCGCTGATGCAGACCGACACGCTGCTGGTCGCAACATGCGGGCTGTCGCTGCTCAACGGCATGCACTTCTCGCCCTGGTTCGACCCGATCGCCCTGCTCTTGAAGCCATTCGTCGCCGGTACGATCCTGGCGAGCCCGCTCGTGTTCCTCTACCTTGCCTCGATCTTCATCTCGGTCGTCTCGCTGCTGCTCGCTGGCGTTCCCGCCGCCCTCTACGAGCGGTTCAATAACGAGCCCGAGAGCACGCCGACTTCCGTCGGTATCTGGTTTGCCGCGATGATCCTGATCACCACCCCGGCGCTGATCGCTTCGATCAGTTGAGGGGGTGGGGCTCATGCGCGCTCGGATTGCGACCAGGGCTATCGCAAAGTGAAGACGAAGGGGCGATATGTTGGCCAACACTCGGCAAGCCGGTGTTGGGCGGCCCCCTCGACCCTCACCAAGCGCTAAGCCCTTGGAACCATCACCCGGAGTTTGGGGCACGCTCGGTGCCCCGGCGCAGGTAAACGGGGTGATCCCCCGCGCGGGGTTCCGTACGCGCCTTCCGGCCGGCTCTCGGAACGAGTGTCGGAAGGCGCAAGCATAATGCGCGCGCCTCGCCCTTACGCCGTGTCATAATTCCGGGGCAGCCTGCAAAGATCGCGGAGCTTGACCCTGCGCATGGTCCGCGACTGTGTGCTGGCATAGGTCCGGCCTGCGGCAGGTGACAGCGGGCGAACCGATGGGTATTGGGGACCTGTCAATTCTGGGGAGGTCGACGTGGCGGCGGCAGCGAACGGGCTCAACTCATTTCTCGGCGGCGTCGAGCCGCTGACGGAACTGACGGCTGGCGAGATCGAGCGGCTGGCGGAGAGGTCCGAAGTCGTCACCGTGCCGGCCGGGCAGACCATCACCGACCTCGGCGAGCCCGTCGATCACGTGTCCGTCGTCCGTTCGGGCACTGTCGAGATCCGCTCGGCAACCGGCAAGGTGTTCTCGCGTCTGCAGCCCGGCCAGACCTTCGGCGTCCGCGCAGCCCTCGGCAACGGGC
>JBGSQO010000421.1:0-6251 GCA_041738055.1 Filomicrobium sp. | reverse complement strand
GCCCATGAACTCGCCGAACAGGTCGTCGAAAATGTCCGACATCGAACTGGCGAAGTCGGGCCCGAAGCCGCCGGGGCCGCGCGGGCCTCCACCCTGCTCGAAGGCGGCATGGCCGAACTGGTCGTAGGCCGCGCGCTTCTGTGGGTCCTTCAGGGCCTCGTAGGCCTCGTTGATTTCCTTGAAGCGCTGCTCGGCCATCGCATCGCCAGGGTTGGCGTCGGGATGCGCCTGCTTGGCCTGCTTGCGGAACGCGTTCTTCAAATCCTGCTCGGTCGCGTTGCGCTGAACGCCGAGGACCTCGTAGTAGTCGCGCTTTGCCATGTCAGCGCGGATCCTTCTTCATTGGAGCCCTGGTCGGTGCGGCTCCCGAGCAATCCCGACGAACGGATCATTCGACATGCAACACTCTCCGAGCGAGCAGCATTGGCATATCGTCCGTCGCGAGAAAAGCCTCATGGAGCCAGTGGACTGGTCGATGTGTCGATCTATGCCCGCTGGGCGGAAGCGCCAGCCAAACGTTTTGCAGCATGTGCGGGAGCCCAGCGCAGGCATCGGCCCCAAGGATGATGGCCAGAAAAACGGGCCGGTTCCCCAGTAAGGGGGCCGGCCCGGTGCGTATCCATGCGGCCTTGGAACCGGCGGGTGCCGGCGGCCGGGCGCGATCAGGCCGACTTCTTCTTGTCGTCCTTGACCTCCTCGAAGTCGGCGTCGAGGACATCGTCGGCACCCGACGCGCCCGAAGCCCCCGGACCATCCCCCATGCCAGGACCGCCAGCACCGCCACCCGACTGCGCGTAGACGGCCTCGCCGATCTTCATCGACGCCTGGGCCAGCGCCGAGACGGCCTCCTTGAGCGGCTCGACAGCTTCGCCGGCCATTGCTTCCTTGGTCTTGACGATGGCCGCCTCGACCTCGGCCTTGACGGCGGCGACCTTGGCGTTGTCGGCGTTCTCCTTCAGCGACTTCTCGACCGAATCGACCATCGCCTCGGCCTGGTTCCTGGTCTCGACCAGTTCGCGACGGGCCTTGTCTTCGGCGGCGTGAGCCTCGGCGTCCTTGACCATCTTCTCGATCTCGGCATCCGACAGGCCGCCGGAGGCCTGGATGCGGATCGACTGCTCCTTGGCGGTCGCCTTGTCCTTGGCCGAGACGTGGACGATGCCGTTGGCGTCGATGTCGAACGTCACCTCGACCTGCGGCACGCCGCGCGGGGCGGGCGGAATGCCGACCAGATCGAACTGGCCAAGCAGCTTGTTGTCGGCGGCCATCTCGCGCTCGCCCTGGCTGACGCGGATGGTCACGGCGCCCTGGCCGTCCTCGGCGGTGGAGAACACCTGGCTCTTCTTGGTCGGGATCGTCGTGTTGCGGTCGATCAGGCGCGTGAACACGCCGCCCAGCGTCTCGATGCCGAGCGACAGCGGCGTCACGTCGAGCAGCAGGACGTCCTTGACCTCGCCCTTGAGGACACCGCCCTGGATGGCAGCACCGACCGCGACGACCTCATCGGGGTTGACGCCCTTGTGCGGCTCCTTGCCGAACAGCTCCTTGACGATCTGCTGCACGCGCGGCATGCGCGTCATGCCACCGACGAGCACGACTTCGTCGATATCGGCGGCCTTCAGACCGGCATCCTTGATCGCCTGAATGCACGGGCCCTTGGTGCGATTGATCAGGTCCTCGACGAGGCTCTCCAGCTTGGCGCGGGTGAGCTTCATGGTCAGGTGCTTGGGACCCGACTGATCGGCGGTGATGAACGGCAGGTTGATCTCGGTCTGGGCCGACGACGACAGCTCGATCTTGGCCTTTTCGGCAGCTTCCTTCAGGCGCTGCAGGGCGAGCTTGTCGCCGCGCAGGTCGATGCCATTCTCCTTCTTGAACTCGTCGGCCAGATAGCTGACGAGCTTCATGTCGAAGTCCTCGCCGCCGAGGAACGTGTCGCCGTTGGTCGACTTCACCTCGAACACGCCGTCACCGATCTCCAGAACCGAGATATCGAACGTGCCGCCGCCGAGGTCGTAGACGGCGATGGTCGAGTTCTCTTTTTTCTTGTCGAGGCCGTAGGCGAGAGCCGCGGCCGTCGGCTCGTTGATGATGCGCAGCACCTCGAGACCGGCGATGCGGCCGGCGTCCTTGGTGGCCTGACGCTGGGCGTCGTTGAAATAGGCAGGCACGGTGATGACGGCCTGGGTGATCGTCTCGCCTAGCTTGGCCTCGGCGGTCTCCTTCATCTTCTGCAGGATGAAGGCGGAGATCTGCTGGGGCGAGTATTTCTGGCCGCTGGCCTCGACCCAGGCATCGCCGTTGGGGCCTTCCACGATCTTATAGGGGACGAGGCCCTGGTCCTTGCGGACGAGTTCGTCGGTGAAGAGGCGCCCGATCAGGCGCTTGATGGCAAAGAACGTGTTCTGCGGGTTGGTCACGGCCTGACGCTTGGCCGGCAGACCGACGAGCCGCTCGCTGTCGTCGTTGAATGCGACGATCGACGGAGTCGTGTTGGCGCCCTCGGCGTTCTCCAGAACGCGCGGCTTGCCACCCTCCATCACAGCGACGCAGGAGTTGGTCGTGCCGAGGTCGATGCCGATCACTTTAGCCATAGTCTCAAGTCCCTTCCTGTTGCGGCAGACCGGCGGGCCCATGTTCTGGCGCCCAGCTGCCTTGCCCCGTCGGATCGATTACCTGCGCCGACGGGCTTGGCCGCAGCGGTCCCCATTCGAGTGTGCGGATCAGATGGGGGTTATATAGGCAGGGCTTTCGGGCGTGCAACGGGTCGAAGTCACACGCCTGTGATCCATTTGCACAAGACAGGTGGCCGCAGATGGCTGCCGATCTCGTGCGTTGCGAGGGTGCGGACATGTTGGATGGCTTCAGATTTCTGCCTGGATACTTCGAGCCCCGGGCGCAGGCCGCGCTGCTGGCCGATCTCGCAAGCGTGATCGCGCGAGCCCCCTTCTATCGGCCGCGGATGCCGCGCACGGGCAAGCCCTTCTCCGTCGAAATGACCAATTGCGGGCCGCTCGGCTGGGTGTCGGACCAGAGCGGGGGCTATCGCTATCAGGCGACCCACCCGGTGACGGGCGCGCCCTGGCCGCCGATTCCCGCCCGGTTGTTGCGGTTGTGGACCGATGTCGCCGACTGGCCGGGGCCACCGGAAGCAGCCCTCGTCAACCTCTACCGGGAGGGCGCGCGGCTCGGCAGCCATGTCGATTCGGACGAGGCGGAGACCTCGGCGCCCGTCGTCTCGGTCTCGCTCGGCGACGAGGCGGTGTTCCACGTCGGCGGGCTGAAGCGGGGCGATCCCAAAGAGCGGCTGCGACTCGTTTCGGGCGATGTCGTCGTGCTGGGCGGCGCAGCACGCCTCGCCTATCACGGGATCGACAAGGTGGTGGCGGGCTCGTCCGAACTCATTCCCGGAGGCGGGCGCATCAACCTGACGATGCGGCGGGTGACGCCTTGGCAGCAGCGCGCCAGCTGAACCGCCCCCTCTACGCCGAGCCCTTGAAGCCGCCACAATATCAATGATTTATTAGCCTCAACATCATAATCATCTACAAACGCACCCATCTTCGAGGCCGGAGGCCGCGCCATGATTTACGTCTTCTTGGGATTTGCTGCGCTGGTTGCTGGCGCATACCTGCTGTACCGGGGTCTCAAGCCGGGGTCCACGACGCTCCCCGTGCCGGCTGGCGGGGCCGGCGGTATGGGTGGCCGGCTGGGGCGCCTCGGTGGACTCGGTGGAGCGGCCGGTGCAGCCTCCAACCTCCTGTTCGGCGCCGGTCTCATCGCCATCGGCCTGTTCCTGCTCGCCTCGACCTCGTTCGTGTTCATCGACGCCAACCGGGTCGGCCACTTGAAGCGCATCTACGCCTTCGAGGAGTTGCCGCCTGGCCGCATCGTCGCACTGGCTGGCCAGAAGGGTCCGCAGGCGCGCATCCTCGGCCCCGGCTTCCACTTCATGCCGCTGGTGCGCGTGCTCTATCAGGTCGAAGAGTACGACATCGTCAAAGTTCCCGAGGGCTCCTACGGCGAACTCGTAGCCGTCGACGGCAAGCCGATGCCGGAGGGCATGTTCATTGCCCCGCAGATCCCCGACGACAAGCTCGCCGACATGCTCAACGCCGAGATCTTCCTCACTGAGGGTGGCCATCGCGGCCCGCAGGAGACCGTCCTGAAGCCGGGCGAATACCGCATCAACCGCTATCTGTTCGACGTGCTCGTCGGCAAGGACACGACGGCAACAGTGATCCCGGCCGGCCATGTCGGCGTCGTCAAATCGAACGTCTCCAAGCCCGGCGTCTCCTGCGTCGAGGAAGAGGTCAAGGCCGCCGATGCCGCCCACATCGAAGGCGCGCTGTCGGTGCCGCTGGTGCCGCAGGGCTGCGTCGGCATCTGGCGCGAGGCGCTGCTACCGGGCGCCTATTACCTCAACCGCAAGGCCTACGACGTCTCGCTCATCGATACCCGCGTCAAGACGTGGGAGTACAAGGGCGGCTTCACCAAGCGCATCATCGACTTGTCGGTCGACCAGCAGGGTAACATCCGGCAGGTCGAGCGCACGGAGGTGCAGCCCGTGTCCAAGGAGGCGGCCGACAAGGCGGTGTTCGTCAAGGTCGAGGGCTGGGATATTCCCCAGGAGCTGCGCGTGCTGGTGCAGGTCAATCCGCGCAACGCACCCGTCGTTGTCGGCGCGGTCGGCGGGCTCGAGGAGATCGAGGATCGCATCCTGACGCCGGTCATCCGCTCCATCGTGCGTAACGTCGCGGGCTCGGATATCGAGGTTCCCGACCCCGCCGACCCCACGAAAAAGATCCGCCGGCCGACCCGCGTGCTCGACCTGATCGAGAACCGCGACGCGCTGGAGCAGAACATCGAAGCCCTCGTCAAGCGCGAAGGTCGCAAGGCGGGCGTCGAGATCCAGGAAATCCGCTTGGGCGAGCCGGCCGTGCCGCCGGAACTCCTGATCTCGCGGCTGCGCCAGCAGTTGGCCGAGCAGCTGTCGAAGGCCTACGAGCGCGAGACGGAGGCGCAGGCCAAGCGCATCGAGACCGAACAGGCCCGCTCGACGGCCAACGAGCAGCCGCGTCTCGTCGAAGCCCAGATCGCCGTGCAAGTGGCCAATCAGCGTGAAGCCGAACGGGCAGCCCTGGGTCGCGCCGAACGCCAGTTCCTCGAGGAATTGGCCCGAGGTCAGCGCGCGCAGGCCGATGTTCTGGGCCAGGACCGCGTGGCCCTGCTGCAGGCGCTGGAAAAGACGCTCGGAGCCCTGGAGCGTAAGCCGGAACTGGTCCGTCTCGTCTCGCGCCTCGTGCCTCATACGATGGTGTCCGGCGGCGATGGAGGCGGACTGTCCGGGGCAGCCGCGATCCTGTCGGGCGTCCTCGACGGCAGCCGGGACGCGCCAACCACGACCGAAGCCGCCCCGAAGTCGGGCAAGACGACACCCTGATGATCGTCGATCCAGAAATGGCACTTGAAGCCGGCTATAGGGCGGCGGCCAAGTGAAGTGCCGGGGCTCACGCCGCCCCGGGCCCCGCGCGGGGGATCACCCCGTATGCCTGCATCCGGGCAATGCGCGTGCCCTGAACTCCGGGTAATGGTTCAAAGGGCTTAGCCCTTTGTGAGGGTCGAGGGGGCAGTCCAACACGGGCCTGCCCAGTGTTGGCCAAGAAAAGAGCCCCCCGCACTTCACTTAGCCCGCGCAGTCCGCCTGAACCGCTATCAGGTATCCGAACCGTTGCCGTTCCCGCCGTCGTCGCCCGCACCTGTCTGCGGCTTCGGCTCTTTCACAGGCTTGGGACCGCCGCGCGAGACGACGACCATGGCCGGGCGCAGCACGCGTTCGCCGATGATGTAGCCGGACTGGAACACCTGCAGCACGGTGCCGGCCGGAACCGCGCGATCCTCCTGCTCCATCACCGCCTGATGCTGGTGGGGGTCGAACGCCTCGCCCTTGGGGTTGACGCGCTTGACGCCATGGCGGTCGAGTACGTTGAAGAACTCGCGCTCGGTCATCGTCACGCCGTCGAGAAGCGTCTTCAGCATGGGATTGTCGATCCCCGCGTCCGGTGGCACAGCCGTGATCGCCCGCTCGAAGTTGTCGGCGACGCCGACCGTGTCACCGGCGAACTTGCTGATGGCATAGCGGGCGGCATCGGCCACGTCGCGCTCGCGGCGGCGGTGCAGGTTCTGGATCTCGGCGTGCGCCCGCACCAGCCGGTCGGTGAGGTCGGCGATCTGCGCCTCCAGTTCGGCGA
>JBGSQO010000404.1:0-4019 GCA_041738055.1 Filomicrobium sp. | reverse complement strand
CAGCCAGCGCGACAGCGACGGCCCGGCCGATGCCCCGGGTGGCGCCCGTGACGAGGGCGATGCGACCGTCCAGTGCCTTCATGGCTCAGTATCCTCTAGCGGCTGCGATTAAAGCCAGCCAGCTTGCAGTGAAACAGCCTTCGACGCGCTGCGTCACTGTGCGTCCTTGGCGGGCTTGGCCTGCTCCACCGCCTGCCGGGCCGCCTCGCGGGCCTTCTCGATCAGCGGTGCGGCTTTCTCGCGCGCCTTTTCGGAGAACTCGACGAACTTCTGGGCTCCCACAGAGGTCAGCTCGCGGGTGCGCTTCAGGACCCGGGCAAAGAACGTCTGCTGCGGCATCAGGTCGTCGCCGCGCAAGGCCGATATGGCTGTGGCCATGGCCGCGTGGCGCTTGCGCAGAGCCTCATCGGCAATGCGCTGGCTGGTTCCAGTGAATACGACGAGCGGCGTGCAGGTGGTCACGACCTTGGCACTGCTGCGCAGCCAGCGGGCCGTCTCGATCTGCGTCTCCTGCGCGAAGTAGACCTGCCGGCCCTCCAACTTTTGCTCCAGGATGGTGCGGTCGATCACCGGCACGATATGGCCGCCCAGTGCGTTGATCAGCTTGAAGCGCGCGTTCTCCGGATCGGGCACCTGCACGAACAGCGCGACCGCATTGTCGCTGGACAGCGCGATGCGGATCGCCTCGTCGGCGTCGGCGGCATGCAGCACGTCGCGGGCCTGACCGAACGCGTAGGGGTCGATGCGCTTCAGGAAGCGGAAGGTGCCGGCACTGCCCGACGTCTCAGGCGGCAGGATGAATTTCAGCTCCGACGCCTTGACGGCGACCTCGCCGAAGTTCGTCAGGTCCTTGGCGCGCGTGACGGCGAAAATGCATTCGCGCGCATCGTCTACGCGCAGGCGGCGGAACTGGCTGGCGCCTCCATACTGCGGCATCTCGAGCGCCAGCACGTCGAGCTGCCCATAGCCGATTTCGGAGGGCGTTGCGGCCACGCGCGCCAGGTTCTCGCTGGTCCCGTTGGAGACGCGGCAGCGGCTGTCGTGGCCTGCGGCCTTCAGACGCTCGGCCAGCACCGGACAGAAGGCGCCGTGATAGGCGCCCGTCTCGCCAGCCGTGTTGATGATCCAGGGCGCGTGCGTCTCGTCCGCCAGGACGATGCCGGAGGTCAGCGGCAACAGGCCGATGACCAAGAGGAGTGCGGGACGAAAGCTACGGAGCACGGGCACGGGGGGACCTCCTCGCCGTCCGTCGATACCCCTCGACGGGTTGACGGCGCTCCCCCTCATGCCATGACCGATCTCACTGCGCCAGTGCTGCCCGAGCTCCCGAACAGGTGCTTCAGCGCGCCTCCGCAAGAAGCGACAGCTGCGGCTGCTCGTCGAGGCCGAACTTGTCGGTGAGCAGGGTCGGATACTCGCCCGTGAAGCAGTGATCCGTGAACTGCGGGCAGTGGTCGTCGCGGCAGTCGTAGCCGGCGGCGCGGTAAATGCCGTCGACGGACAGGAACGCGAGGCTGGTCGCGCCCATGAACGCCTTCATGCCCTCGACGTCGTGGTTGTGGGCGAGCAGTTCTTCGGACCGCGGGGTGTCGATACCGTAGAAGTCGGAGTGGCGGATTGGCGGGCTGGCGATGCGCATGTGCACCTCCTTGGCGCCGGCCTCGTACATCAGCTCGACGATCTTCTTGGAGGTCGTGCCGCGCACCACGCTGTCGTCGATGAGCAGGATGCGCTTGCCGCGGATGACGTGGGCATTCGCCGAGTGCTTGAGCTTGACGCCGAGCGCACGGATGCGCTGTTCGGGCTCGATGAAGGTGCGGCCGACGTAGTGGTTGCGCACGATGCCGAGCTCGTAGGGAATGCCGGACTCGCGGGAATAGCCGATGGCCGCCGGCACTCCCGAATCGGGGATCGGCACGATCACGTCGACCTCGGCCGGCGACTCCCTGGCCAGCTCCACGCCCATCTGCTTCCTGACCTCGTAGACGGACTGGCCGCCGACCACCGAGTCGGGGCGGGCGAAATAGATGAACTCGAAGATACAGGGGCGCGCGGGTAGCAGCGGGAACGGGCGGTGGCTCTCCAGGCCGTTCTTGGTGATGACCACCACTTCGCCGTTCTCCACCTCGCGCAGGAAGCGGGCGCCGACGATGTCGAGTGCGCAGGTCTCGGAAGCCAGAACGTAGGCGCGACCGCCGGATTGGGCGGTCTCGATGGTGCCGATGACGAGGGGACGGATGCCGACGGGGTCGCGCGCGCCGATCATCATGTCATCGGTCAGGCAGACGAGGCCATAGCCGCCTTCGATCTGACGCAGAGCCTCGACGAAGCGCTCGATGATGCGGCGCTTGTGCGAGCGCGAGACGAGGTGGAGGATGACCTCGGTGTCGGTCGTCGACTGGAAGATGGCGCCCGACGAGATGAGTTCGCGCCTGAGCGTCATGGCATTCGTCAGGTTGCCGTTGTGGGCAAGGGCGAAGCCGCCGGTCGCGAGGTCGGCAAACAGCGGCTGCACGTTGCGCAGGATGGTGTCGCCGGTCGTCGAATACCGGTTGTGGCCGATCGCCTGGCTGCCCTTGAGGCGCCGGATGACGCTGGCCTTGTTGAAGTTGTCGCCGACGAGGCCGAGCCGCCGCTCGGAGTGGAAATGCCTGCCGTCGCTCGAGACGATGCCGGCCGCTTCCTGGCCGCGGTGCTGGAGAGCATGAAGCCCCAGCGCCGTCAGTGTCGAGGCATCGGGGTGCCCAAAAATGCCAAAGACCCCGCATTCCTCGCGGAGTCTATCGTCACCGTAGCGGTCAGAGCCGCTCGTGAAGGTTTCTCGCTTGGGCTTCTTCCCGCGTGCCATGGCCGCCTCCTAGGCTCGCATTCCGATGATCGGCTTTCTCAAGCCGGACTTCGACAGGCGGGCTCGTCCGGCCCACTGCCTCGATCCTGCGTGACACATATATGAAAGGAGCTGCCGAGCGCCAGTCTATGATGTTGCACTTTCGGCATAACACTTGCGCCGTCCTGTGGCGGGTTCTTGTTTGTGGCCTTGTCGATGAGCGGTACGACGTAGGCGACGAGCAGGCCACGGAGGGCCTCTCCGGTCGACTGCAAATAGGGCTTCGTGCGGGCGTTCTTCACCCAGTCTGGATGCTGCGCTTCGTCGGGGAAGAAGGCCAGCGCCAGCATGAACGGGATGACCACGATGACAAAACCGCGCACCAACCCGAACAACAGGCCGAAGATGCGGTCGATCATGCCGACATTGCTGTCGAGGATGGTGTCGGAGATGCGGGCCGTGAGCAGGTGCACGAAGATCAGCACGACGAGGAAGATAACGATGCCGACGGCGGCTTGCGCGATGATGACCTGCACGCCGCCCATCTGCTGGGCGACCTCCTCGGCGAACTTGCGATGGTTCAGCACGAAGTACAGGACGGCCACGCCCGCGATGACCCACGACAGGATCGCGAGCAGTTCGCGCGTCAGGCCGCGATACAGCGCCAGCAGCCCCGAGATGGCGGAGACCGCGATGACCCCGACGTCGAGATAGGTCAAAGGCCCGATCATGCGCTCAGATCTCCGCTCCAGCGCCTCATCGTTACGCGGCGAATGGGCGCGCGGCGAGGCTGCACGCGCCCGTCATTGACACGGGCCGATCATATCCGCAAGCGCCTTGATATGGCTTGTCCGCAACAGCTGAAAGCCCGTGTTGGGGGCCTCCACTTCGCCGAGTGCCGGCAGCAGAGCCGCCTGGAACCCGAGCTTGGCGGCTTCCTTGATGCGTGCCGTGGTGTGGGCTGCCGGCCGGATGGCTCCCGATAGCGAGATCTCCCCGAAGTAGACCTGATCGGCGGGAAGGGGAGCATTCGAAAATGACGACAGCAGGGCCGCGGCCGCAGCGACGTCGGCGGCCGGGTCGGCGATCTTCAGGCCGCCGGCCACGTTGAGGTAGACGTCGCACTGCGACAGCGAGATGCCGCAGCGGGCGTCGAGCACGGCGAGCAGCATCGACAGCCGGTTGGCGTCCC
>JBGSQO010000368.1:0-1579 GCA_041738055.1 Filomicrobium sp. | reverse complement strand
GCCGGACGCTTCTCGCGTGCCCTCCACTTCGCAGCCGAGGCGCACATGGACCCGAAGGCGGCCATGGCCCACTTGCTCGCCGCCATCCGCGCGGCCGGTGCCGAGGTCCACTTCGGCTGCAACGACCACGCAGGCGACGATCCTGACCGGGTGGCATTGTCGGATGACCTCGTCGTCGACTGCCGGGGCTTGGCCGCGCGCGAGAAGCTGCCGGAGTTGCGCGGCGTTCGTGGCGAGCGCGTCATCGTCCGGGCGCCCGACGTCAATCTGACCCGGCCGGTGCGCCTCCTGCATCCGCGCCATCCGATCTACATCGTGCCCTGGAGCGAGGCGCGATACATGATCGGGGCGACCGTCATCGAGAGCGAGGACGACGGGCCGGCGACGGTGCGCTCAGTACTCGAGCTGCTCGGCGCGGCCTATGCCGTCGATCCGGCCTTCGCGGAGGCCGAGGTCCTCGACATCGGGGCGGGAGTCCGCCCTGCCTTTCCCGACAACGTCCCGCGCGTGATCCTGAACCCGGCCGAACGTCGCATTCACGTCAATGGAGCCTTCCGCCATGGTTTCCTGCTCGCCCCCGTATTGGCGCAGGCGGCCGTACGCGCCGCAGCCGGAGACGATGCGCCGCATCCTCTCGTTGTGCACGCTCGCCAGCCCATGCTCACGCCCCGCAGCGACGCAGCAGCCTTGCGGGGGGGCGGGCAGGTGGTGTAGCGCTGAGCGTCAAACGAGCGGCGCAATGCGAGAGGCCCATGCCTTGCCCAGCCCCGCCATCGTCGTGGCGTCGGCGCCGCGTTGTTCAGACCTAGCATGCGGAGGACCACCATGGCCTTGACTCTGGCCTCGCTCGATCAAGGGCTCGCCCTGACTTTCGACGATGTCCTCCTGGTGCCGGCCGCCTCCGACGTGCTGCCCTCCGAGGTCGACGTCACCTCGCGCGTGACCAAGCAGATCGCCCTCAGCATCCCCATCCTGTCCTCGGCGATGGACACGGTTACGGAGGCGCGCCTCGCCATTGCGGTCGCTCAGGCTGGCGGCATCGGCGTCATCCATCGCAACCTGGAACCGGCCGAGCAGGCCCGTCAGGTCGCCCAGGTCAAGAAGTTCGAGAGCGGCATCGTCCTGAACCCCGTGACGATCACCCCCGGCGAGACGCTCGCCGATGCCCTGGAACTGATGTCCACGCACGAGATCTCCGGCATCCCGGTCGTCGAGCGGGCCCGGCGGAGCGATGGCAAGGGTCGCCTCGTCGGCATCCTGACCAACCGCGATGTCCGCTTCGCCGTCGATCGCGAACAGCGTGTCTCCGAGCTGATGACCAAGGATCGGCTGATCACCGTCAAGCGCTCGGTGACCCAGGAGGAGGCGCGCCGCCTGCTGCACCAGAACCGCATCGAGAAGCTGGTCGTCGTCGACGACGACTACCATTGCATCGGCCTCATCACGGTGAAGGACATCGAGAAGGCGCAGAAGCACCCCAACGCCTGCAAGGACTCTCAAGGCCGCCTGCGCGTCGCCGCCGCCACCACGGTCGGCGAGGATGGCTACGCCCGCACCGCCGCACTGATCGAGGCCGGCT
>JBGSQO010000256.1:0-8469 GCA_041738055.1 Filomicrobium sp. | reverse complement strand
CGTCACGGCGCGCCCCAGCGCCTCGGCGAGGTTCAGCTCGGTCGACCCGAGGCTCGCCTCGATCACGATCCTGACGCCGGCCGCTGCCCGCGCCATCGCCTCGGCGTTGTCGAAGCCGTCGAGCAGGTGGCCGAGCATCAGCGCCGAGATGAGATCGCCCGTGCCGTGCGGCACGCCGATGCGGAAAGGAGCCGCTGCCAGCCCGCATCCGGTATCGTCGGACAGCACGTTGGCAACGAGCCCCTCGCCGGCCGGGATCGAGGTCGCCAGCACGATCTCCGCACCCGTCTCCTGGGCGGCCGTATCGGCGCTCTCTGCCCCTTCGACCGCCAGGCCGGTGAGCCAGGACAGCTCGAACCGGTTGGGCGTCAGGATGTCGGCGAGCGGCATCAGCTTGTCGCGCACGGCGGCTGCGATGTCCTCGCGCACATAGAGCCCATGCGGGTCGTCGCCGAGCACCGGATCGCACAAATAGAGCGTCTCGGGCTGGTCCTCGCCGATCCGCTCCAGTTCGCGGGCGATGAGGTCCACGACCTCCGGATCAGGCATGAACCCGGTCAGCACGGCGTCGATATCCGTGAGCCAGCCGTTCTTGCGCAGCGCGCCGAGGATCCCCGTGAGGTCCGTGGTATCGAGTTCGAACCCGGCGACGTTGGGATGGCCGTAGTGGCTCGAGAGCATGACCGTCGGCACGGCGATGACCTCGTGGCCCATGCGGGTCAGCGTCGGCACGGCTGCCGACAGACCGACGTGGCCGAACGAGACGAACGAGGAGATGGCGAGCACGCGGGCCATGGGTCGGATCGATCCTGCGGGCAACCGGCCCGGACGGGACCGGCGGGGGCCGGCTGGCGGGAATGTGGCCTCAAGCGCGACCAAAGTAAACGTGCTCGCTACAGCGCCTTCCGGCCGGCTCCCCGGAGGGGAGTCGGAAGGCGCAATCAAAGAATCCCCGGAAGGCGCAATCAAGAGTACCTTGCCTTACCCGAAAGGCCGTTTGCGTTTCCTCGTCCGTCCACTAATGTCGCAGTGCAACAATGCTGTCACGAGCTCCCTCGCAAGGAGACCCCGCCCCCATGCTCGTCCGCCCGCGCCGCAGCGTCCTCTACATGCCCGGTTCCAACGACCGCGCGATGGAGAAGGCCAAGTCCATCCCCGCCGACGCCCTGATCCTCGATCTGGAAGACGCCGTCGCCCCCGACGCCAAGGTCGAGGCACGCCAGCGGGTCTGCGCGGCGGTCAAGTCGGGCGGCTACGGCAAGCGCGAGATCATCATCCGCGTCAATGCACTGGAGACCCCCTGGGGCGCCGAGGACCTGTTCGCTGCCGCTGAGGCCGCCCCCGATGCGATCCTCGTGCCCAAGGTGGGCCGCCCCGGCGATATCATTTCGGCGGCCAAGGTCGTCACGGCGGGACACGCCCCCGACAAGGTCAAGCTGTGGGCGATGATGGAAACGCCCATGTCGATCCTCAACGTGCGCGAGATCGCCATGGCCGGCATCGAGCGCGAGCATCGGCTGACTTGCCTCGTGATGGGGACCAACGACCTGCTGAAGGAAAGCCACGCGCGCGCCTACAAGGATCGCTTCGCCGTCGTGCCGTGGCTGGCCATGACCATCGTGGCCGCCCGCGCCTATGGGCTGGACGTGCTGGACGGCGTCTACAACGACTTCCGCGACGATGCCGGCCTGCGCGCCGAGGCCGAGCACGGCCGCACGCTCGGGATGGACGGCAAGACGCTGATCCACCCCAGCCAGGTGCCCGTCGCCAACGAGGTGTTCTCGCCCTCGCCCGCCGAAGTCGAGTGGTCGCGGAAAATCATCGCGGAGTTCGAGAAGCCCGAACACAAGCCGCTGGGCGTCATCACCGTCGAAGGCAAGATGGTCGAGCGCCTGCACCTGGCCATGGCCGAGCGAACCGTCGCCATCGCCGAAGCCATTGCCGACATGAGTTGACCCCGCGGCCTCGCCTCTCCCCTCAGGGGAGAGGCCGGCGCGGCCCGAACCTCGCCACGAGCGTGCAACACGCCGCCGCGCCGGGTGAGGGGGGCAGACCGCCCAGTCGTCAGTGCATCACACCAGATCGATAGCGGGACCGTTGAAATGAGCACCACAAAGACCAACCCCGGCAACTACTTCGAGGACTTCAAGGTCGGCGCCACACTGGTGCACGCCACCCCGCGCACAGTGACGGCGGGCGACGCCGCCCTCTACATGAGCCTCTACGGCCCGCGCTTTGCCGTGCAGTCCTCCGACGCCTTCGCGAAAGCGATCGGTTACCCGCAAGCGCCGCTCGACGACCTGCTGGCCTTCCACGTCGTCTTCGGCAAGACCGTTCCCGACATCTCGCTCAATGCCATCGCCAACCTCGGCTATGCCGAATGCCGCTTCCTGAAGCCCGTCTACCCGGGCGCCACCTTGGCAACAGTCTCCGAAGTCATCGGCGTCAAGGAGAACTCGAACCGCCAGACCGGAACGGTCTACGTCCGCTCGACCGGTCGTGACGAGTCCGGCGACAAGGTGCTCGAGTACGTGCGCTGGGTGATGGTGCGCAAAAAGGACGAGGCCGCCCCCGCACCCGAGCCGGTCGTACCCAAGCTCGCCGAGGTCGTCTCGCCCGCTGGGTTTGCCGCAAGCGTCCCCCGAATCGACGCCAGCGCTTATGACAAGGCCCTCGCCGGCAGCCCATATCTGTGGGGCGACTATGCGGTCGGCGAGAAGATCGACCACGTCGACGGGATGACCGTCGAGGAGGCCGAGCACCAGATGGCCACCCGCCTGTACCAGAACACGGCCAAGGTGCACTTCAACCAGCACACCGAGGGCCAGGGCCGCTTCGGCCGCCGCCTGATTTACGGCGGCGTCGTGATCTCGCTGGCGCGCGCGTTGTCGTTCAACGGACTGGCCAACGCCTTCCACATCGCAGCCATCAACGCTGGCCGCCACGTCGCGCCGCTGTTTGCCGGCGACACGGTCTATGCCTGGTCGGAGATCTTGGATAAAGCCGAAATCCCCGGCCGTAGCGATGTCGGTGCGCTGCGCACCCGTCTGCTCGCCGTCAAGAACCGCACCTGCGCCGAGCATCCCCTGAAGACGGCAGACGGCGGCTACGAGGACGGCGTCATCCTCGATCTGGACCTCTGGCTCGTTGTTCCGCGCTGATGTCCACAACTTCCGCTCGATGGACTTGTACACGGACGCTGGAAAGAGTCCGCTAACCTTCCTGTCATATTGTCGGAGAGTCGCCGTCACCACCCCTGGCTTGCATCGTCGCGCCGAGCAATGGCCGGCGCCGGTGTGCCTGTTGGGGGTGTCAAGCGTGGGTGGCGCTCAGGAAGGCGAACGTGACGAGCCGGACGGCAGTGATCGGAGCGGGACTTGCGGGGCTGTCATGCGCCCGCACGCTGCGGCTTGCCGGCCACTATGTCGAGATCTTCGAGCAGGACCGCATCATCGGCGGCCGCATGGGCACGGTCCGCGTCGGCCTTGTCCCCTACGATCACGGCGCCCAGTACGTCACCACCCGCTCGACCCGCTTCCGCGAGTACGTCGAGGAACTCGTCGCCTCCGGCTATGCCTCCCCCTGGTCGCCGCGGCTGGCGACAGGTCCGGGCGGCGAAGCGGGCACCGTGTCCAACTGGTTCGTCGGCGTGCCCGGCATGTCGTCCATGGTCCGGCCCTTGGCCGAGAGTGTGCGCATCCACACCGGCCGCACCGTTCACACCATCGCCCGGGGCGAGAAGGGCTGGATGGTCTGGTTCGACGACCAGACCTCGGTCGGTCCCTTTCATGCGGTCGCGGTAACAGCGCCAGCGCCCAAGACGCGGCTGCTGCTGGGCCCCCTCGTCGACATGGCTCATCACCTGTCCAGGGTTCGCATGGGTCCGTGCTGGTCGCTAATGGTCCGCCTCGACGAGCGCACGCTGCCCGACCAGGACGTCTATTCCGACATGTCGGAAGTGATCCGCTGGATCGCCCGCAACAACACCAAGCCCGGCCGCGGCACGCGCGGCGAGACGGTCGTCGTGCACGCCTCCCCCAACTGGTCGCGCGAGACCGAGGATGTCGAGCCCGAGGTGGTCGCCGAGGAACTGTGGAGCGAGGTCAGCCACGTCCTCGGCCTGCCGCCTGTCCGCCCCTCCCAGATGACGGCACATCTCTGGCGCCACGGCCTCGTCGAGCAGCATCTGGGCGAGATGTACGTGTACTCCCAGGAGCACCGCGTCGGTGTCGCCGGCGACTGGTGCCTGGGCCGTCTGGCCGAGCACGCCTACGAGAGTGGCCTTGCCCTGGGCCGCGCCATCGTCCAGTCGCTGGAGTAGCGGCAAAACCGCGGCGCGTCGGGCCCACGGCCGGCGCAGAGCGGCGTACAGGGATTAGCAGGGCTAATTTTTCCAATAAGCAGAATGCAATGAATGCGGCATCGTGCGCAGTGGTGGCTGTGGCTCAAACCCGATCTGCTGGCTCTACATTCGTGATTTGACGTGGTCGCGAAGTTCGAGAAAAGCGGAGGCACTGCGCAATGAGCGGCAACTTGGGCATTCTCGTTCTGGGAGCATCCTATGGCTCCCTTTTGGGACTGAAAGCAGCACTTGCGGGCCACCGGGTCACGCTGGTCTGCCTGCCGGCCGAGGCCGATCTGATCAATGCCGAGGGTGCGATCGTCCGCATGCCCGTCAAGGGCCGCGAGGGACTGCTGGACATCAATTCCAGGAATGCGCCCGGAATGCTGGACGCCAAGACGCCGGGCGACGTCGACCTGGCCGCCTATGATCTCGTCGCGTTTGCCATGCAGGAGCCGCAGTACGGCTCCTCCGGTGTGCGGGAGTTGCTTGCCGAAATCGGCCGCGCGCGCAAGCCGTCCATGTCGATCATGAACATGCCGCCGCTTCCCTATCTCAAGCGCATTGCTGGCATGAATGTCGCGGGATTGACCCAATGTTTCACCGACCCCAGTGTCTGGAGCACGTTCGAGCCGGGAAAGCTGACCCTATGCAGCCCTGATCCGCAAGCCTCCCGTCCGCCGGGCGAAAAGGTCAATGTTCTTCAGGTCCGCTTGCCGACGAACTTCAAGGCCGCGAGTTTCGAAGACGATGCCGACACCGAGCTGCTTCGTCGCCTGCAAAGGGACATCGAGGCGATCCGGTACGACATCGGCGGCGAGCAGGTCGAGCTTCCCGTCAAACTGAAGGTGCACGAGTCGATCTACGTACCCATGGCCAAATGGGCGATGTTGCTTGCTGGCAATTATCGCTGTGTCGGCAGGGATGGCATGCGCTCGATTCGCGATGCGGTTCATACTGATCTCGCCGCCACGCAAGGCGTTTACGATTGGGTCGTCGACCTGTGCGTGGAATTGGGCGCCGATCGCGCCGACATGGTCCCATTCGAGAAATACGCAGCCGCAGCGCACTCCCTCGAAAGCCCATCCTCGGCCGCTCGCGCATTGGCCGCTGGCGCGCAGAATATCGAGCGGGTCGACGCACTGGTGCGCGCCATCGGTATGCAGAAGGGCCAGCGCAACGCAGCCATCGACGAGGTGGTCACCACCGTTGACGGCTGGCTTTCGCTCAATCGACGCAAGACGGCCTGAACCGGAACGGTCGTCGATCCCGGCCGCGCCCAACTGATATCAACCGAACGAAATCCTGACGCATCGCTCATTGGGGCGCGGTCGCGTCGCAGTCTCTAAACCGCCAGCACCGAGCGGATCTGCTGCTCATATTGATCGACGGCCTTGAGCGCGCGCGCGGTCGTGACCGGATCGGCGCCATGCTGCTGGGTGAAGCCCTCGATGGCCGTCCGCGCGTTCTGGACGATCTGCCCGGCGGCCGCCTGCGGGTTCATCTCGCGGATGCAGTTCTTCTGCAGAAGCTGCGTGAGCAGGACCCCGGTCGCGAGCGCGAGGCCGGACAATTCCGCGATTTCCCGCTTCAGGTCGGCGATTTCCGCTGCGGCATCATTCGGCGTGGTCATAACGAGTCCTCCTCGAGGTGTGGCATCTTGTCGGGTCGCTAGAGCATTTTCCGACGAAGTGGACACCGGTTCGTCGAAGAAAATGCGATAAAAACAATATTCTAGAGCGGGCATCCGATTCCGAAGGATCGGAAAGCGCTCTAGACCGAAGCGGCTCGCAGCGCAAGGCCTGGATCGTGCGCCGATCCAAGGGCAACCCGGCGTCGACCCCTTCCGTTTGGCGCATTGCCGCAGCGCACAAGCCGCGTTACACCGACAGTCGGACTAGGACGGCTGCAAGCGGCAAGACGGGCGGCAACGGGCGGGAGTAACGGCGATGGCACAAGCAAAGTCGGCACGCGCGGGCAAAATCGAGCGACCGCTGTCGCCGCACCTGCAGGTCTATCGCCCGCTCGTCAACATGACGATGTCGATCTTTCACCGCTTAACGGGCGCCGCGCTGTATTTCGGCACGTTGCTGCTGGCGTGGTGGCTGACAGCGGCAGCGATCGGTCCGGACTACTTCAACTTCGTCAACGGCATCTTCGGCTCGCTTCTCGGCAAGATCGTTCTCGCCGGCTACACCTGGGCGCTGATCCACCACATGCTGGGCGGCATCCGCCATTTCATCTGGGATACGGGTGCTGCTCTCGATATCGCCTCGGTCAAGCTGCTGTCCTATCTGTCGATCCTGATCTCGCTCGCCGCCACGGCCGCCATCTGGGCCGTCGTTCTTCTTGTCCGCTGACGGAGCGCCCCCGATGAGCCCCCGCACCACCATGCGCACGCCGCTGAAGAACGTCCGCCGGCTCGGCTCCGCCAAGGAAGGCGCCGACCACTTCTGGCTGCAGCGCGTCACCGCCATGGCCAACCTCGTGCTGGCGGTGTTCCTGATCTGGCTGCTGGTCAAGCTCGCCGGCGCCGACTACGCGACCGTGCGCGCGCACCTCGCCTCGCCGCTGATCGCATTGCCGCTGCTGCTGCTGATCGTCTCGGGCGTCATGCACATGCGGATCGGCATGCAGGTCATCATCGAGGACTACACCACCGGCGAGCTGACCAAGATCATGCTGCTGATGTTGAACACGTTCTTTGCGATCCTTGTCGGCACTGCCAGCGTATGGGCGGTGTTGAAGCTGAGCTTTGGAGGCTGAAGCCATGGCAGGTTCGAACGGCAGCGCCAATGGCGTCGGCAAGCCCGCGCTGAACGGCAAGGCCTATCCCTTTGTCGACCACCTCTTCGACGTCGTCGTCGTCGGGGCCGGTGGCGCGGGTCTGCGCGCAACGCTGGGCTGCGCCGAGGCCGGTCTGAAGACGGCGTGCGTGACCAAGGTGTTCCCGACCCGCTCGCACACAGTGGCGGCCCAGGGTGGCGTCGCAGCCGCCCTCGGCAACATGGGCCCGGACAACTGGCGCTGGCACATGTACGACACCGTCAAGGGCAGCGACTGGCTGGGCGACCAGGATTCGATCGAGTACCTGTGCCGCCACGCACCCGATGCCGTCTACGAGCTGGAGCACTATGGCGTGCCGTTCTCGCGCACCGAGGACGGCAAGATCTACCAGCGCCCGTTCGGCGGCATGACCACCAATTTCGGCGAGGGTCCTCCGGCACAGCGCACCTGCGCGGCAGCCGACCGCACCGGCCACGCCATGCTGCACACGCTCTACGGCCAGAGCCTGCGCCACTCGGCCGAGTTCTTCATCGAATACTTCGCCATCGACCTGATGATGGACCAGGACGGCGCCTGCCACGGTGTCGTCGCCCTGAAGCTCGATGACGGCACGCTACATCGCTTCCGCGCGAAGAAGACCATCTTGGCGACCGGCGGTTACGGGCGCGCCTACTTCTCCTGCACCTCCGCCCACACCTGCACCGGCGACGGCAACGCCATGGTGCTGCGCGCAGGGCTCCCCCTCCAGGATATGGAATTCGTACAGTTCCATCCGACCGGCATCTATGGCGCCGGCGTGCTCATCACCGAAGGCGCGCGCGGCGAGGGCGGCTACCTGACCAACTCCGCCGGCGAACGTTTCATGGAGCGCTACGCCCCGTCGGCCAAGGATCTCGCCTCCCGCGACGTCGTCTCCCGCTCCATGACCATCGAGATCCGCGAGGGCCGCGGCGTCGGCCCCGATAAGGACCACATCTACCTGCACCTCGACCACCTGGACCCCAAGATCCTGCACGAGCGCCTGCCCGGCATCACCGAGAGCGCCAAGGTATTCGCGGGTGTCGACCTGCGCCGCCAGCCGATCCCGGTGCTGCCGACCGTCCACTACAACATGGGTGGCATCCCGACCAACTATCACGGCGAGGTGCTGACACTGAAGAACGGCAACCCGGACCACGTCGTGCCGGGACTGATGGCCATTGGTGAAGCAGCCTGCGTGTCCGTCCACGGCGCCAACCGTCTCGGCTCCAACTCGCTGATCGACCTCGTGGTCTTCGGCCGCGCCGCCGGCCTGCGCTGCGCCGACGTCGTCGAGCCCGGCAGCCACCCTGAGCTGGCCT
>JBGSQO010000196.1:0-1521 GCA_041738055.1 Filomicrobium sp. | reverse complement strand
GCGGAAGCCCCAGCCGGCAGTGCCGGCAGCGGGAGCGCCGGCAGCGATGTTCGCAGCCAGGCCGGTGCCGCCGTCGACGATGTCGCTGGCCTTCGTGAAGCCGTTATAGGGAGCTTCCTTGAGGTACTGAGCGCTCACCATGACGCCCCAGCCACCATTGATGGTGTCGGTGGTGTCGGGAAGCGTGGGGGGAGTGCCCTGGTTGCGGACGCGGAAGAGCTCAAACTGGCTCTCGATCGTCTGCAGCTGGCTCTGGAGCGCTCCCTTGACGGCTTCCTGGCTCGCGCTGGTGAACTGAGGAATCACGATGGCAGCCAGAATGCCAAGGATCACGACAACGATCAGGATTTCGACCAGCGTGAAGCCGGTCTTGCGACGCGTACGCATGAGAACTTCTCCTTGAGGTTCCAACCTCGATTGCCCCGCGGCGTGCGTTGAACGCCGCCCCGCTGTTCCACTACCCGGCCCCGGCCCACCACGAGCCGGACGCCGACCGGACCCGACGGCCGGCGTTCTCCGGGTGAGTCGGGCCGACATGTATTTCGATTCGTTCGCGCGGGGACTTAGCGCTCTCACCGCTCGACCGTCCCCGCTTGCGCGAGGCAGACCTAGCATCGACCGGCCCGCCCAACCACTTCACCCCGCATCACGCAACGACGGGTCTGCAGCGGCCTTCATGGTCAGGCTGAACTGCGCACGCCCCCCAGGCGGCAGAGACTGCGCAACACCCAATCGCACGCGCGTGTGCGCAGGGCTGTTATCGGGCGCGGAGATACCGCGCCTGGCGAACTCAATCCTTAATTGTGCCTGCCCTGTGCGCAGCGCTCAGCCAAAATCCCCGAGATGGGGCGGCTTCGCGCGCCGGGGCTTCATTCATCCTGCCCGATCATCAGGGGCACGATCCGATCGTTCGGGAGATTCAGAGCCCCCATAAGCGATGCCGCGGCGATCGCTTCGTCGTTGTCGGGGCTGGTGGCGGCGGTGAGCAGCCAAGTGATGTGACGCTGCTGCAGCAGGTTGCCGTATCGCTTGGCCGATGCGATCACGCGACTGAGCAGTTCCAGCCTCTCCGCGCCGGAGGAGTCCATCACGGCGTCCATGAGCGCGACCTGAGCCCGCTGCTGACTGATAAATGACAGAACATCCGCTACGCGCAGGCGCACCTCGCCGGCGCTGTCACCCAGCGCCGCGATGAGGGGCGGCGCTGCGTCGGCGACATCAAACACGCCGCCGCCCGTCGCGCCGGAACTGATCGCCAGTTCCGCCAGCGTGTCCAGCGCCCGCAGCGAGTATTCCTCGGCCTCGTCCGCCGTAATCGGCTCGCCGGAGGCGTTGGCGACCAGATGCTCGATGCTCGCCGTCAACTGCTCATCGTTGAGCCCCTCGCGCACGAGCGCGGTCTGCCGGTCGAGCTCGAACCGCCCTCCGAACTGGGTCATCGCGGGCGCCGCCATCACGGCCAGCACCGGCGTAGCCCGCAGGCGCGCCATGTTCCGGGCTTCCTCGATGGCTTCGAGCGTC
>JBGSQO010000105.1:0-8559 GCA_041738055.1 Filomicrobium sp. | reverse complement strand
CGACGCCGATCAGCAGCTCGGGTGCCACGTCGGCGGGCGAGACGACCTTGAGGCCACGCTCCTCGAAAAATGCGATGACGCCGCGCAGCACCGCATCATCGCCGCCAGCGCGCACGAGCCGCAAGACGGTCGGCAGCGCCCGGAAGAACCCGAGATCGGGCTTGATGCTGGCCAGATCCGGCCGCGTAACATGACCGACGATGATCAGCTCCGAGCAGCCCGCCTGCTTCAGCGTGCGGACGATGCGCCCCAACTCGCCGATGTTGACCTTGATCGGCGACAGCGCGTCCAACTGCGCGCTGGCTTCGCCTTCGATGGCGAGCACGACGACCTGCGCTCCGCGCCGGACGAGGCTCTCGGCAATCTCGCGCGGCAGCGAACGCCCGCCCGCGAGGATGCCGATCTTGCGGGGCGAGGCGACGCGCATGGAGAGCACTCTTTGGTTGCGTTACCCCAGTTGCACCTCGCACCTCGCCTCCCGCCGTCCCCGCCCCGGGATTGCCGGAACGAGTATCGGATGGCCAGAAGCAAGAGACACCGAAATGCGCCGTGTCGGAGATCAGGCGTCCGGCGTACCGCGTGGCGTACAGATCGACCGCTTGCCGCCGGTGCGGATGAACGCGACGATCTCCTCCACGGCGGGATGGCCGGCAAAGGCCTGTGCTACGTCCGTCGTGCGCTCGGCCAATGTGCCTTCCTCGGCAAACAGCAGCCGATAAGCCCGGCGCAGGTCGTGGACGACGTCGTTGGAGAAACCACGACGGCGCAGGCCGATGATGTTGAGCCCCGACAGGTGCGCCCGGTTGCCGAGCGCCATGCCATAGGGAATGAGATCGTTCTCGAGGCCGGACATGCCGCCGAGGAAAGAGTGCGGCCCAACACGGGCGAACTGGATGACGGCCGCGCCGCCGCCGATGATGGCGAAATCCCCGACCGTGCAGTGCCCCGCCAGCATGACGTTGTTGGAGAACACCACATTGTCGCCGACCTGGCAGTCGTGACCGACATGGGAGTTGGCCAGGAACGAGCAGCGGTTGCCAACGACGGTCGTCAGTCCCCCGCCCTCGGTGCCGGGGTTCATGGTCACGCCTTCGCGGATGACGCAGTCCTCGCCGACCTTCAGGGTCGACGCCTCACCCTTGAACTTCAAGTCCTGGGGAATGTGGCCGATGGAAGCGAACGGGAAGATCCGCGTGCGCGCACCGATCTCGGTCAACCCCGCGACCACGGCATGACTGACGAGTTCGACCCCCTCGCCCAGCCGGACGCTTGGCCCGACGTGGCAGAATGGACCGATCCGGACGCCCTCGCCCAGAACCGCACCATCCTCGACGATCGCGCTCGCGTGGATAACCGTGTCAGCCATTTTTGCTTGCAAAGGCGCGCGCTTCGGCCGTGTCAGCCAGCATTGCGCTGATCTCGGCCTCCGCCACCACCTGCCCCCCTACCTTGGCCTCGCCGTAGAACCGCCAGACGCGCCCGCGGTTCCTGATCTTGCGCACATGATACTGGAGCACGTCGCCGGGCAACACCGGCTTGCGGAATTTCGCCTTGTCGATACCCATGAAATACACGAGTTCCGCGACATAGTTCTCGCCCAGGCTGTGCACGCACAGCGCGCCCGCCGTCTGCGCCAGTCCCTCGATGATCAACACGCCGGGCATCACCGGATACTGCGGAAAATGGCCCTGGAAAAAGGGCTCGTTGACGGTCACGCACTTGATGCCGACGCAGCTCTCGTCGCCGTCCATGTCCTCGATACGATCGACCAGCAGGAATGGATAGCGATGCGGCAGCAGCTTCATCACGCGCAGCGTATCAGCGCTCGCCAGGGCCTTCTTCGGGCTCGCCTCGTCCATCTCTTCTCGCTCCATCGTCGAGCCGCGCCATGCCTCAGCGCGCCTCCATATTGGTGCCCGGACCTTGCCCGGACTGAATTGTAACCACCAACCCGGCCACGGCCACGTCTAGTGGGTCGCTCCGCCTCGCTTGACCGCCGTGGCTATTCGCCGTCGGTGTCCGAACCACCGCCGCGGCGAGCCAAGCGCGTGACGGCGGCAATCTCGCGGGCCCATTGCCGGAATGGCCGCGCTGGCGTGCCACCCATGCGAGACCCCGGCGGCACATCGTCCTTGACATGCGCGGATCCTGCGATCTGCGAGCCCGAGCCGATCTTGATATGCCCGACGGCACCCGAATGGCCACCCATCACGACAAAGTCGCCGAGTTCGGCCGAGCCGGCGATGCCAGTCTGTGCGACGATCACACAATGCCGACCAAGCACCACGTTGTGCCCGATCTGCACGAGATTATCAATTTTGCAGCCCTCTCCGATCACCGTATCCTTAAGAGCGCCGCGGTCGATCGTCGAATTGGCCCCGATCTCGACATCGTCCTGGATCACGACGCGGCCGACCTGCGGCACCTTGAGATGGCCCTCTCGCCCCATCGCGAAGCCGAAGCCATCCTGGCCGATTCGTACCCCTGCATGAATGATGACGCGGTCCCCCAGGAGACAGTGCATCAGCGTCGCTTGCGCCCCGACGTAGGAGCCGCGCCCGATGTACACGCGACGCCCGATCACCGCACCTGCCGCGATTCGGCTTCCGCGGCCGATGCGCACCTCAGGTCCGATCACGGCACCGGGCTCGATCAGCACGCCCTCCTCCAACTCCGCACTCGGGTCGACCAGCGGCACACCGGGCACGACACTGGCGCCCTGCGGCCAGCGCGACTGCGGGTAGAACAGGCCAAGCGCGCGGGCAAACCCATGATAGGGCTTGTCCATTAACAGCGGGATGGTGCCTGCGGGAACGAGATCGACGATAGCCGGGAGCACGAGGCACGCCCCCGCTCGGGTTCCGGCCAACTGAGGCGCATACTTGCGGTTGTCGAGGAACGTCACGTCGTCGGGGCCCGCTTCAGACAGCGGGCGGACACTTCTGAGGTGCGTTTCAACGGCCCGATCCGCAAACGCTTCGGGGACGCGTGCGCCAACAGCCTCGGCGATGACCGGCACGCTGAACGGCCCGGCCAGATCGAAGAACCCAGGATGCTCCATCGACTGCCCCCGCAAGCTACCGCAAATCGTCCGGATCTCCCGGCGGCCGCAATCTAACTGCCTGCCCGATGCGACGCGAGCAAATTCCCGCAGAGAGCCCGCCAATTGCGATGCTGCCCGGATGAGTCGGCTGCGGTTAGGGCTACCCAATATCAGAACAGTGAAGACGGGGGGCGTTGCCCCCTCGACCCCACCAAGGCCTTAGGCCTTGGAACCGTTACCCGGAGTTCGGGGCACGCCCGTCGCCAAGACGTAGGCAAACAGGCTACGCCTGCGCGGGGTCCGGGGGCGCGCAGCCCCCGCACTTCACTGACCGCTGCCCAAGAGCAGCGTCCGCCCCCTCCTCGCGACGGCTGCGCGACTCGATGGCGCCGCTGGCGTGGGGATAGGCATGGAAGCAGCGATGCCCCAAAAAGAAACGGCTGCCAAAAGGCAGCCGCTGCATCATGTCGAGACCGAACCGGTGGAGCCCGGCAATGCGCGCGTCAGAACTTGGTCGAGGCGCCGAAGCGGAAGAACTGGTCCTCGTCGTACTCTTCTTCGAGGAGATTGTAGGCGAAGTCCATACGCAGCGGACCAACCGGCGAGTTCCAGAGCACCGAGCCACCGACCGAGGCTCGCACCGATTCGTCGTCGGCGAGGCAGATACCATTGCCCCCGGTCTTCGTGTTGACGTAGCCCCGCTGCGTCCCATTCACGGTAATCGTCTTGCCACAGGTCAGTTCGCTGAGGCTCCTCGCCCGTTCCGAGGCGTTGAACAACGAGCCTGCGTCGGCGAACACGGCGCCACTGATGCCCAACTCCTCAGGCAGGAACGGGATCGGGAAGCGCAACTCGGCGGTCGCCGCCCAGTATGTCTTGCCGCCTAGCGCGTCGCCGGTCGTCAAGTCACGCGGACCGTAACCGGAGCGGTCGAAGCCGCGCACAGTCTCACCACCGCGGAAGAACAGGTCGAGCAGACGAACGTCGTCATCGCCCCAGCCCTCGATGTGGCCACCCACCAATCGGCTGACGAAGGTCACGCCCTCGGCCACCGGGTAATAGCCGCGGCCCTCACCCTGCACCCGCACGTACTCCACGTCACCACCGAGACCGGCGAAGTCACTGGTCAGCTGGACGTAGTAGCCGCTCGTCGGGTTGCGCGGATGATTGCGCTTGTCGAAGGTCAACGCCCCACCGAGTGACGACGTCCAATAGGTCGCGTCGCTCTCTGCAAGGAAGTTATTCGGATTGGCTGCATCCTGCCGCAGACCGCCAGCCGCATCCAGGACGGCGATCGAAGCGTTGTTGCTCACGTCATAGATCTGATCGCGCGCAATCGTGTAGCTGGCCTGACCCCACAGGTCCTCGGCAATCGGGAAGCCGAGGCGAACCGTTCCACCCGACTTGCGGCTGCGGAAGCCCGAGGTATCACGCTGATCGACTTCCTTGTGGAACAGGTCGAAACCAGCCGACAGGTTGCGATCGAGGAAACGCGGCTCAGTGAAGCTCAGGTCCACCTGGAAGCGCTCGATCGAGCCAGACAGGCGCAACCGCAGGAACTGGCCGTTGCCGAGCAGGTTGCGTTCGCTGATCGAGATATCGCCGATCACACCTTCACTGGTGGAGTAGCCGGCACCGAACGACAGCTCGCCCGTCGACTGCTCGGTCACCTCGACGTCGAGCACGACACGGTCAGGAGCGGAGCCCGGACGGCGCTTGGCTTCGACGTTCTTGAAGAAGCCCAGCCCCTTCAGACGCTTTTCAGCTTGATCGACGAGCAGCGGATTGAAGGCATCGCCCTCGACCAGCCGGAACTCGCGGCGGATGACGTAATCCTTGGTGCGCTCGTTACCGAACACGTTGATGCGCTCGATATAGACGCGAGGGCCCTCGTCGATCTGGAAGTTCAGCGCGATCGTGCGGGAGTAGAAGTCCGGCGTGGCGCGCGGCCGAACCCGGGCAAAGGCATAGCCCTGTTTGGCGACCGACAGCGTCAGACGCTCGACCGTCTTGTCGACCAGCGTCGCGTTGTAGATCTCGCCCGTGCTGAACAACAGCTCGCTGCGCAGTCCGTTAGCATTCAGCTCGGGCAGCGCGCTTTCGATCTTCAAATCGCCGACACGATAGACCTCGCCCTCTTCGACCGTGAAGGTCAGGAAGAAGCCGGAGCCGTCACGATCCAGCTCAGCGTTGGCCGAAACGACGCGGGCATCAGCGTAGCCATTCTTGAGGTAGTACTGGCGCAGCAGCTCACGGTCGAGGTTCAGACGATCCGGATCATAGATGCTGGTGCCCTTAAGGAAGTCGAACCAACCCGATTGCGAGGTCGAGATGATGTCACGAAGCTGGCTGTCGCTGAACGCGTGATTGCCGATGAAGCTGATCCCCTTCACCTTCGTCGCCGACCCCTCGACGATCTCGAACACGAGATTGACGCGGTTCTGCTCGAGGTCGATCAGCTTGGGCTCGACGTTGGCGGCAAACCGGCCCTGACGGCGATAGACGTCCAGAATGCGCTGGACGTCAGCCTGAGCACGGGCACGGGTGAACACGGAGCGCGGCTTAAGCTGGATCTCGCTCATCAGCGTCGCGGTGTCGACCTCGGAGTTGCCCTCGAAGGCGACCTGATTGATGACCGGGTTCTCGACGACAGTGACGACGACCGTGGACCCTGACAGGTCGATCTGAACGTCGGCGAACAGGCCGGTGCCGAACAGCGCCCGCAGCGACTGGTCGACGAGGGCCGGCTCGTACACGCTGCCCGTCGAGAACTGGAGATAGGAACGAACCGTCTCCGGTTCGACGCGGCGATTGCCGGAGACTTCGATTGCAGAAATCCGCACCTGCGCGACAGCTTGGGTCGCCAAGGACAGGGAGCCGGCACTGAAGACGCTTACGGTCGCCAAGAGCAGCCACATAACGGCCACCCAATCCCCCAGCGACACGATCCGATACCTGGACATTCGCGGATCTGTCCTTTTCACTGCCGATCCCCCATTCAGGAAGCTGTTCTGTCGGCAGTGACAGACCCGCTTCGATTTCATCGCCGGAGTGCCCCACCTACGCGACCCGAAAACCACGTTCCCCAGGCGCGGGCACTCTCCGACATCTCCTTGCTTTTAACGATTCAGAAACCCCGGCGGAAGTGGCAAGAATACGTCACCAGCCCTGATTCGACGGCCCTCTGGCGCTGTTACGAGAACCACTTGGCCAGGATTCCCCGGTCATTGTAGAAGCCGAACACCATGAGCATCAGGATGAGAGCGAGACCCACACGGAAGAACATCTCCTGGGTCTGCTCGCTGAGTGGCCGGCCGCGCAGGGCCTCCAGCGCGTAGAACATCAGGTGACCGCCGTCGAGCACGGGGATCGGGAACAGGTTGACCAGCCCGATGCTGACGGAAATGAACGCCGTAAAGAAGATCAGGTCGACAAATCCAGACGCGGCGAACTTGCCCGCAGTGTCGGCAATCCGCACGATACCACCGATCTGTTCTGCCCCCTGCTTGCCCGTGAACACGTCACCGATGTAGCTGAGTGTCCCGATCGCGATCGACCACGTCTTCTCGATCCCGACGAGGAACCCTTCGGGCAGGCTGACCTCGCGCACCACGACCTGATTGGTCTTGGCGGATGCGACGATGCCGATGACGGGCCGACGGTGCTTGCCGGCGATCTCGTCCTCCAACTCCCTCAGCTTCGGCTTCACCATCAGCGTCATGGCCTTGCCGTCGCGATCGATGTCGAACGGCAACTCGCGCTCGACGTTCATCGAGACGATCTGCTGCAAGTCCGCAAAGCTGCGCAGTTTCGTACCGTCGATCGCAATGACGAGATCGCCCGGCTTGAAACCTGCCGCCGCGGCCGGCGAATCGGGCACGACACTGCCGACACGCGGCTCCATCTCGCGCACGCCCATCAGCCAGAACAGGATGCCGAAGATCAGGATGGCCAGGATGAAATTGGCAATTGGTCCTGCCGCCACCACGGCCGCCTTCTGCCACAGCGGCTTCAATTGGAAGGCCCCGGCGCGCTGCTCGGGCGTCAGGGTTTCCAGCGCCTCCGCCGAGGGCTGGCTGGCAACCCCTTCGTCGTCGAGGAACTTGACGTAGCCGCCGAGCGGGATGGCCGCGATGCGCCAGCGCGTCCCGTAGCTGTCCTCCCAGGCGAACAGCTCGCGCCCGAAGCCTATCGAGAAAGCCTTGACCGTGACGCCGCACCAGCGCGCCACCAGGAAGTGGCCCATCTCATGGACGAACACCACGACGGTCAGGGCGAACAGGAAGCCCAGCGCGGTGACGAGCGCGCCCGAAAGACTGCCGCCAAATCCAGTGAGGAAGTCCATTCTCGCATTCTCCCTTGTGGCAGGTCGCGGCCTTGCCACACGTTCGTCGAGCAGACACATACTGCCCGCAACCGCAAAGTTCAAAACCGGCGGGCCGGATGGCTCCCGATTACGACGTTGAGTTGCGATACGCCGCAACCGTGACGCCCAGTCTGTGGTACGTTGGCACATCGTGCCGCCAGATCAAGGCGAACGTAACGGTCGATTGGGGCAATTCCACTCTTCAGCGCTGCCGCTTGGCCAAAGCTGATGCATCGGCGGCGCCGACACGGCACATCTAGGCCAACTGCCGGCCCAGACCCTCCTGCGCCAGTCGTCTTGCCGCGCTGTCGATCTCCAGCACATCCGCCAGACAACCGGGCGCGCCCGCCAATCCATCCGATTCGGCCCGTTCGAGACAGACCTCCACGATGCGCGGGATGTCGAGAACCCCGATGCGCTCGTCCAGGAATGCCGCCACCGCGATCTCGTTGGCTGCATTGAGCACCGCCGGCAGTCCGCCACCGCGCTTCAGCGCCGCCCGGGCGATCCTGAGCGAGGGAAATCGGACCTCATCGGGCGCTTCGAACGTCAGCTTGCCGATGGCCGCGAGGTCGAGTCGCTTGGTCGGCGCCGCCATGCGATCCGGCCAGGACAGCGCCAACGCGATGGGTGTGCGCATGTCCGGCTCGGCCAATTGCGCCAGCACCGAGCCGTCGCGATAGGCCACGAGGCAATGCACGATGGACTGGGGATGCACCACGACGCCGAGTTGATCGGCCTCGACGGGGAACAGGTGGAAGGCCTCGATCAGCTCCAACCCCTTGTTCATCATGGTCGCCGAATCGATGGTGATCTTGGCCCCCATCGACCAGTTGGGGTGTTTCAGGGCCTCGGCACGCGTGGCTGCCGCGATGCGCTCCAGCGGCCAGTCCCGGAACGGCCCGCCCGAGGCCGTCAGCACGATGCTCTCGATATCCTCGGCGCGCGCGCCGACCAGCACCTGGAACGCGGCAGAGTGTTCGCTGTCGACGGGTACGAGTTCGGCTCCTGAGCGCCCGACCTCGGCCATGAAGACCGCACCAGCCGAGACGAGGCACTCCTTATTGGCGAGCGCCAGCCGGCCACAGCAGGACAACGCCCGATACGCCGGCTCGAGGCCTGCCGCCCCGACGATGGCTGCGATCACGCA
>JBGSQO010000086.1:0-1517 GCA_041738055.1 Filomicrobium sp. | reverse complement strand
TCGGCCCTGGTCGCCGTCGGCCAGCGCATGGTCGCCGGCGAGACCGTGATCGCCGACCTGAAGTCGGACGAAGCGGTCCGCGAGGCGCGCCGGACCTGAGGCGACGGCCTCCGGCACAACTTTTCAAACGCAATTCTGCACGACGATTGCGGTTTTCCTTGCGGGGTTCGTTCGAAAGGACTAAGGAGAGTTATCGATTTTTTGGCCGGACGACCGGGCCACGCGTGTCGAAGCCTCAACCGGCGCTTCAGACGTTCGTTCAGAAACTCCCCCAAACTTCGATATAGCGATCCGCCGTCTCGATTCCCGAGAACGGGGGAAGATCGACTTCTTGGACTTAGGAAGGCAGACTATGAATAAGGGTACCGTCAAGTTCTACAACGACCAAAAGGGCTATGGCTTCATCGCTCCCGACAACGGTGGCAATGACGTCTTCGTGCATGCGACCGCGCTGGAGCGGGCCGGCATGCGCAGCCTCGCCGAGGGTCAGAAGGTGGAATACGACACCCAGATCGACCGTCGCACCGGTAAAACGGCTGTCGACAACATCCGGGCCATGTAAGCCCGCGATCCCGAGACCCCGGTCGGCAGAACCTGCCGTCAGGATCTCGGACCATTCGTGACATGCGCGAAGCCGCCTTCCCACGAAGGCGGCTTTGCTGCGTCATGGGGGAGGCTCCAAAGCCAGAGCAAGTCGACGGAACGGCCGGGCGGACGTCATGGAACGCGAAGTGCCACCGAAAGATCAGGCCGGAACCCAATCGCCTTGCCAAGCCTGCGGGGCTTGTTGCGCGTATTCGGCGTCCTGGCCGCGCTTCTCGTTGGAAACCGATGCCGAGTTGGCAGCGATCCCCGAGGCGCTGGTCGCCCGGGACCTGTCGGGCATGGCCGCCGACGGCGACCGGTGCCTGGCGCTGACCGGCACCATCGGCGAGCATGTCGCCTGCACGATCTACACCGTCCGCCCGATCGTCTGCCGCGACTGCCAGCCGGGCGATCCTGAATGCCACACGGCGCGCGAGCGGTGGGGCCTGCCGCCGCTGCCGGCTCCGACTCCGAATGATCGAAAAGCGCCGTAGCGCACGCTCGCATTCGCGCCCTCGGTCATTTCTCAGCCCTCGTCCACCGCGATCAGCCGCGTGATCTCGTCGGTCTTGAAGCCGATGGCCGACGGCTGACGGACGCCCCGCAGGACAACGACATCGTAGAGTTCGCGCACCACGCCTTCGAGCCGCACCCAGGCGACCTTATCGCCCGTCGTGAGATCGACGACGATCAGCCCGCAGCGCGCCTCTGTTGCCTTGGACGCCAGCGCGGCATCGAGCGGCAGGCCCTGGAACGTGCGGTTCTCGCGCGGCAGCGACAGGCCGATGACGGTGCATCCACCGGCAAACGTCAGCCCGCGCGCATAGCCGGGGCAGAACGCAGCGGCCACGAATTTGCCTGCCGCCACGTCGACCCAGCCGAATTCCCCGGCACCCGAGTTGAGCACCCACAGCCGCCCATCATGCAGCCGC
>JBGSQO010000020.1:0-3906 GCA_041738055.1 Filomicrobium sp. | reverse complement strand
GATGCGCCATCGCGGCTCCGGCTCGGCGGCGGCTGAACCTTCGGTGGCCGGCGAGGTCGGGCCGCTCGCATGCCGTCGTGCGGATGATGGTGAAGTGGTCATGGCATCATGCCGAGCTTCGGCTTGTCGCTCTGCCGGTCGTAGGCCTCGACGATCTTGGCCACCAGATCGCGCCGCACCACGTCGGCGGTGGCGAAGCGCACCGCTTCGATGCCCTCGACGCCCTTCAACAGCCGCACCGCTTCCTCGAGACCCGATGTCATGCCCGGCGGCAGGTCGATCTGGCTCGGATCGCCGGTGACGACCATCTTGGCGTTCTCGCCGAGGCGCGTCAGGAACATCTTCATCTGCATGCTGGTGGTGTTCTGGGCCTCGTCGAGAATGACGAACGCGTTGGCCAGCGTGCGGCCGCGCATGAAGGCCAGCGGCGCAATCTCGATCACGCCGGTTTCGATGTCGCGCTCCACCTTCTCCGGCGGCAGCACGTCGTAGAGCGCGTCGTACAGCGGGCGCAGGTAGGGATCGACCTTCTCGCGCATGTCGCCGGGCAGGAAGCCGAGCCGCTCGCCGGCCTCGACCGCGGGCCGCGACAGGATGATACGCTCGACGATGCCGCGTTCCAGGAAATGCGCCGCGTAGGCGACCGCCAAATAGGTCTTGCCGGTACCGGCCGGTCCGACGCCGAACACGCAGTCGACCTTGTCGAGCGCCTTCATGTAGGCCGATTGCGCCACCGTGCGCGCCTTGATGACGCGGCGGCGGGTCGTGATCTGCGCCTGCCCGTCGGTCGTCGGGCTCTCCTGGCGGGCATGCCGGATAAGACCGTCGAAGTCGCCGGGACCCACCGTCTCGCCTTTGGCGATGCGCATGTAGAGTTGCTCCAACACGTCGCGGGCGATGCCGCAGCCCGAGTCCGAGCCGGTGAGGATGATGACATTGCCATGCGCGTGCGCCTGGATGCCGAGCCGATCCTCGATCAGGGCGAGATGGGTGTCGAACTCGCCCAGGAGTTGCGGCAGGTGGCGGTTGTCCTCGAAGGGAACGACAAGACGCTTGCTGGCGCCTTGTACCTTGGACCCGCGCCCGGCAACGGGCGGCCCGCGAAAGCCTGTCAAGTTGGGGTCTCTCCCTTCAGAGGCTCAGAATGCCATGGTCCTTCCCCGTGCCGACCGCGCCAGAATAGTGCGTTCGACACAGGAATCAACCGATGGCTAGTCCACCACTCTGTTAGGGGGGCTGTCACAGTGCCCGTATGACACCCGAAAGGCTGTTGGGACCGGCTGCCGAGATTTCCACAGGCATGATGCGGCCGAGCAGATCCGGCTCGCCTTCGGCGTGCACCGACTGCAGATAGGGCGAGCGCCCGATCAGCTGGCCGTCGCGACGGCCATGGCGCTCGAACAGCACCGGGAATACGCGGCCGACGCAGCCGGTATTGAACCGCCGGGTCTGGTGCTCCAGGACGCTCTGCAGACGGGCCAGCCGCTCGACCTTCACGTCCTCGGCAATCTGCTCGTCGATCTTGGCAGCCGGAGTGCCGGGGCGCGCGGAGTACTTGAACGAGTAGGCCTGTGCGAACCCGATTTCCTCGACGAGGCTCAGGGTAGCCTGGAACTCCTGCTCGGACTCGCCGGGAAAGCCGACGATGATGTCGGTCGACAGCGCGATATCGGGTCGCGCGCGGCGAACCCGGTCGACCAGCCGACGGTAGTCGTTGGCGGTATGCTTGCGGTTCATGGCCGCCAGAATACGGTCGGCGCCCGCCTGCACCGGCAGATGCAGGTACGGCATCAGCTTGCCCTGGTCGCGATGGGCCGCGATCAGGTCGTCGCCCATGTCGCGCGGGTGGCTGGTCGTGTAGCGCAGCCGCTCGATGCCCTCGATTTCGGCCAGCCGGCCGATGAGACGAGCGAGCGACCAGGGCCGTCCGTCGGGGCCTTCACCGTGGTAGGCGTTGACGTTCTGGCCCAGCAGCGTGATTTCCTGCACGCCGCGCTCGACGAGCCGAAGGGCTTCGGTGACGAGGCTATCGACGGGCCGCGAATACTCCATGCCGCGCGTGTAGGGCACGACGCAGAAGGTGCAGAACTTGTCGCAACCTTCCTGCACGGTAAGGAACGCAGCCGATGACCGGCGGGCCGTCTGGACGGCTCCAGGGCTGACCGGATCGCGCGCGGGCAAGTGGCCGAACTTGTCCTCGTCGGGGAACGAGATATCGACGAGCCGGCGCGACTCGGACTGCGAGCGGAACAGCAGGTCTGGCAGCCGGTGGTAGCTCTGCGGTCCGATGACGAGGTCGACGACCGGCGCGCGCGCGATGATCTCGGCGCCTTCGGCCTGGGCGACGCAGCCAGCGACCGCGATGGACGTCGAGAGGCCCTGCAGGCGGCGCTCGTCCTTCAGCTGGCGCAGGCGGCCGAGCTCCGAGTAGACCTTCTCGGCGGCCTTCTCGCGGATGTGGCAGGTGTTGAGCACGACGACGTCGGCCTCCTCCACCACGTCCGTCGGCTGATAGCCATAGGGCGCGAGAGCCTCGGTCATGCGTTCGCTATCGTAGACGTTCATCTGGCAACCGAACGTCTTGATGTGGACTTTCTTCGAGCCCGGCATTCCGGCCTCTCCCTCAGACGCGACAATGGAAGGCTTGATGGTAGCCATCGTGAGCTTCCGTTCCGGTTAACGCCAGCCGTAGGGACGGGCGCGGCCCGGCTGGAACCACGCTGTCATACATCCGACATGGACTATGGACGATCAACCATCGTGCTGCAATGCAACACAGACTGCGGCAAATCGCGAAACAGTCTTGCGCATCTTCACACCGACTACACCCACGTCTTGCCGGCTGTAGCCCTAGACGGTGGCCGATCGAGTCGCTTGATGTCGTCCGGTGGTTCCGTCACGTCGAACGGCACGCCTCGATCGCGGCCGGTCAGCAGGCGGGCCAGTTCCCGCCGGATCTCCACCTCGGCATGGCGGGCGAGAGCCTTCCTGTCGGCAAAGCTGTCGAGTGGCACCGGCGGTCCGGCACTGACGACCACGTCGAGCGGACCGGCCTGCAGCAAGTCCCAGGCGTGGCAGCCCATCTCCATGTCGCCGTACCACGACGTCAGCGGCCGTTCGGCCCGTGACAGTGGCACGCCGTGCAGCCGCGTGACGGCGATGGTCAGGGTCTGCACCATGACCTGCCGGTGGGCTGCCTCGGGTGCGGCGGGATCTGCCGTTGCCCCGGGCGATGCCGTCACCTTGCGCGCGGGCGGCTTCACAGCGGCAAACAGCGACGTCTTGAACGGCAGCACCCGATTGCCGTCGCTCGATGTCCCCTCGGCAAACAGCACGAGGCTGTCGCCCGCCGCCAGCCTCTGGGCGATCTCATTGGTCGTCTCCCCGACGGCGCTCTTGTTCTGGCGGTCGACGAACACCGTCCGCTGCAGGCGCGCGAGCCACGACACGAACGGCCAGCCGCCGACCTCCTTCTTGGCGATGAAGGAGACGGGCGCCACCGCCGACAGAACCGGGATATCGAGCCAGCCAGTATGATTGGCGACGAACAGCACCGGGTTGTCCGCTGCGATCTCGCCTTCGACGGTGAGCCTGATGCCGATGAGACGGCAGACTTGCCGATGGTACCAGTGCGGGAACAGCCGGGCGAGGCGCGGCGACCAGCGCTTGAGAATCGCCTGCACCGGCATCAGCGGCAGAGTTAGCGCCATGAACGATGCCAGGATACGCCCGGCCCTCAGCGCTCTCATGCGGGAGTGAGAGCCCGCGCCAGCACGATGGCGTCGGCTTGGCTGCCGTTCGCCCGCTTGTAGTAACCCGCGCGCCGGCCAACCTCGCCGAAGCCCATGCCACGGTAGAGAGCGAAGGCGGGCGCATTATCGACCGCCACCTCGAGGAACAGCCGCG
>JBGSQO010000019.1:0-2266 GCA_041738055.1 Filomicrobium sp. | reverse complement strand
TGATGGCGTCGGGCAGGAAGGCGCGGCCGGTGCGGGTGAAGATGGCGCCCGTCTCGCCGGTGGCGATACCGAAGGAGCGGGCGGCCTCGTCGGCATCGCGGCAGACGACGGCGAGAGCGCGCGAGCCCATGTGCTTTTCCTCGCACACGACGTCGGTGAGGCCTTCCTTGGCGTAGTAGGCGAAGGCCTCCTCGGGATGCTCCAGGTAGCCAGGGTGGCTCGAGGTCTCGCATGGCGACATGGTGGGCGGCAGGTAGATCAGCCACTTCGGATTGACCGCGAACCGGCTCATGATTTCGAGCGCGGCCGCCGTGTTCTCGGCGGCGACCTGCACGGTCTTGCCCGAGGCCGTCGTTATCAGCATCTTGCCGGTGTAGTCGGCCAAATCGAGAAGGTCGTCGTGGCGGGCCTGCTGGGTGAGCGTGGCGCCCGGCCGGACGGGGGGATGGCCGAGCGGGCGGATGGGAACTGCATAGGTCTCGGCCGCCGGTTCCGAGACGATCTCCTTTTCCGGCCAGCGCAGCGCCGTCAGCTTGCCGCCGAACACGCAGCCGGTATCGACGCACAAGGTATTATTCAGCCATTCCGCTTCCGGGACGGGCGTGTGGCCATAGACGACGGTCGTATCTCCGCGATATTCGGCCGCCCAGTTGTAGCGGACGGGTAAGCCGAACTCGTCGGTTTCGCCCGAGGTCTCGCCGTAGAGGCAGAACTCGCGGATGGCGCCTGACGAGCGGCCGATCATCTCCTGCTTGATGCCAGCGTGCGCGATGACGAGGCGCCCGCCGTCGAGCCAGGCATGACTGACGAGGCCGTCGATGAACTCTTTCACGGTACGACGGAAGGTGGCGGTCTCGCCCTCCATCTGCGCGACGGTCTTTTCCAGGCCGTGGGTCAGCTTGACGTCGCGACCGTTGAGCCAGCGCAGGAACTTGACGTCGTGGTTGCCGGGCACGCACAGCGCCGCCCCTGATGCCACCATGCTCATGACGAGGCGCAGCACGTCGGGCGAGCGCGGGCCGCGGTCGACCAGATCGCCGACGAACAGGGTGCGGCGGCCAGCGGGGGGCGTCACAGAAAAGCGGCGACCGTCCGCCTCGTCGGTGACGCCGACGACATAGCCCAGCCTGGCGAGCAGGGCCTCCAGTTCATCGCAACAGCCGTGCACGTCGCCGATGATGTCGAACGGGCCCTTCTCGTCGCGCCGGTCCGTCCACAGCCGCTGGCGCTCGATGACGGCGGCGTCGATCTCCTCGACCGAGCGCAGTTCGAAAACGTACCGGAAGCCCTCCTTGTCCATGCGCCGGATGTTGCGCTTCAGCGAGCGCATCTGGTTGCGGACGACGTGGGGGCCGAGGCTGCGGTCGGTGCGCACCTGGTTGCGGGCCTGCGCCACGTCCTCGCCGGGGTTGATGACGATGGCGACGGCGAGTGCGTGGTGCTCCTTGGCCAGCCGCACGAGGCCGGCCCGATCCTCCTGGCGGACGTTGGTGGCATCCACCACGACCAGCTTGCGGCGCTTGAGGCGGGTGCGCGCAATCTCGTGCAGCAGCCGGAAGGCATCGTCGGTGGCGTCGAGGTCGTTCTCGTCGTCGCACACGATGGCGCGGCAATAGTCCGAGGAGATCACCTCCGTCGGCTTGAAATGGAGCTTGGCGAACGTCGATTTGCCCGAGCCCGACGTGCCGACGAGGGCCACGAGGCAGAACTCGGGGATGGTGAGGGTGGTCATGACTAACCCCTTGTCAGGCCACGCCGGCCAGGCGGAACACGGCCATCTGCGATGGTGCGCCTACCTCCGCGTCCGCTTCCCCGATGCCGGAGATCTGAACCTGGTAGCCATTACGGGCAGCGACCGTTTCGGCCCAGGTCAGGAATTCGTGGCGGGTCCACTCGAAGCGGTGGTCGGCGTGCCGCATGGCGCCCGGCGCCAGACCGGGAAAGCGCACGTTGTACTCCGCGTTCGGCGTGGTGACGACGATCAGGGCCGGGTGGGCGTGCTCGAAGACCGCCCGCTCCATGGCGCGCAGCCGGTCGATCTCCAGGTGCTCGATCACTTCGACGAGGGCAACGGCGTCATAGCCCTCGATGCGCCGGTCGCGGTAGGTCAGCGCGCCTTGGAGTAGCGTCATGCGCTCGCGGCTACGGGCCGGGAGCCGGTCGAGCCTCAAACGGCGGGCGGCCATCTCAAGGCTGGCGATCGAGACGTCGACGCCGACGATCTCGTTGAGGTGCTTCACCTTCATCAGCCGGGCGAGCAGCTTGC
>JBGSQO010000702.1:0-3807 GCA_041738055.1 Filomicrobium sp. | reverse complement strand
CAGGCGCACGGCCCCGGCCCGCGTGGTGGCGGTTTCCGTCGCCTGATCGGTGGGCGCAACCGCGCGGACCTGCTCTGCGAGAGGAGCAATTGCGCTGGCCGCACCAATGGGCTTAGTGGAAGGCCCGCCAGACGCTCCAGGCGGTTTCTCCGCTTGGACGCGCCAAGACCCATGGATATCTTTCTCGACATCGCGACGAAGGTGACGCTGCCGATCGTCGCCATCGCAGCGCTCGGTTTCATAATGCAGTCGCGCATCAATCTCGATGTGGCCAGCATCAACCGCCTGCTGATGCACGTCGTGATGCCGTGCTTTCTCGTGCATTTTCTCTCGACGGCCAAGCAGCCGATCGGGGAGATCTGGCCGACGGTCACGTTCACGCTTCTCCAGTTCGCCGTGCTGATCCCGATCGGCTGGCTGGTGGCGCTGCTGTTTCGCCTGCCGGCGCACTTCGGGCCGCTGATGGCCATGGCGACCGTCTATGCCAACGTCGGCAACTACGGCATTCCGCTGGTCCAACTTGCCTTTCCGGCCGAGTTTATCCTGCACCAGTCGGTCATCACCAGCCTGATGACCATGCTGATGGTGACGGTCGGCGCGTGGCTGCTCGCGCCCGATACCGGCAAGGGCGGGATGTTGAGCCGCCTCGGCATGGCGTTCGAGACGCCGACCATTCCCGCAGTCATTGTCGGGTTGACACTGCGCGCGTTCGACACGCCGCTGCCGACCGTAATCGCGACGCCGGTTGCCTTTCTGGGCGCTACGTTCCCGCCGTTGGCGCTCTATGCGCTGGGCGCGCAGCTCGCCACCCGGACGGACGGGCAGCTGAGCTATGGCCGGCTGACGCTGGTCGTCTTGCTGAAACTGTTGATCGCGCCGGCCGTGACCTGGGGGCTGGCTGTTGCCATGGCGCTGCCCGACGATCTCGCGGATTTGATGGTCGTGGCGGCCGCAACGCCCGTCGGCGTCTTGCTTGCGCTGTTCTGCGCCGAGTACAACCGGGAGCCGAAGTTCATGAACAGCGCGATCCTCGTGACGACGGCGCTGTCGCCGGTCACGGTAACGGGCTGGGTGCTGCTGACGCGGCTGTACTGAGGGCCGCGCGATTCGGAGGAGATGGACGTGATCGAGCTTTACACCTGGAGCACGCCGAACGGGCGCAAGGCCTCGATCATGCTCGAGGAGATCGGGCTGCCGTATCGGGTGATGCCCATCGACATCCACAAGGGCGAGCAGTTCGCGCCCGCATTCCTGGAGATCAGCCCGAACAACCGCATCCCGGCGATCCGCGATACCGAGACCGGCCAGACGCTGTTCGAGTCGGGTGCGATCCTGATGTATCTGGCGCAGAAGACCGGCAAGCTGTGGGCACCCGATGGCGAGGCGCACTGGCGGACGCTCGAGTGGCTGATGTGGCAGATGGGCGGCTTCGGGCCGATGCTCGGGCAGGCGCACCACTTCTTGAAATACAACCCCGGCAAGGCGCCCTACGCCGAGGAGCGCTACGGCACCGAAGCCAAGCGGCTCTATGGCGTGCTCGAGCGGCGGCTGGCCGAGGCCCCGTATGTGGCGGGCGATTATTCCATCGCCGATATCGCGATCTGGCCGTGGGCGACCCGCTTCGGGTGGCAGCAGATCGACCTCTCCGCCCATCCCAACATCAAGCGCTGGTATCTGGCGATTGCGGCGCGGCCCGCCGTCCAGCGCGGCTACGACGTGCCCGAAGCCAGCCCGATCCCGATGCCGCTATAGTTGCGCCTTCCGACGACTCTTTGATTGCGCGTTCCGACTCTCGTTCCGAGAGCCGGCCGGAACGCGCGACATACCTAGAGGTGGGACAAAACAACGTCCAGGTTGGCATTATCTCTCGTGCCTTGCGGCCGGCTCCCCGGAGGGGAGTCGCAAGGCACAATCAAAAAAGAGAGAGGCCCCCACCCGTTTCCGGGAGGGGGCCGAGCAGCGTCAATACTGAGAGCGAGGCCGAGATAGTCGGTCAGTGGGGTCCCGCGGCGGTGGGAGAGAACGCCGGGAAGGACGCCGTAACCGGTGGTGTCCCCGTTGCCAGGCCTGAGAGCGGGCCTTGCGCGTGGGATAGTGAGATCAGGAGCAGGACTGCGGCTAGTGCGAAGCAGACGAAAGCGGCGAAACGGGTTGCGACCGAAACGCGCTGGCTCATCTGCTTTGCGGTCTGGAGATCCATGACTGCCAACCGAACCATTGCTCGTTTGATGTAGGACATTTGTAACGGATAACGAGTTCTTAGTCGACTTCGTCACTTGGAAATGGAAAACGAGCAAAGTGTTAAATTCATCTTTTATTAGTAACTTGCGGCGATCGGGACTGCGACCCCAGGAGAGAGGTGATCGGCGCATTCAGGATGGCGTGCGAAATCAAATCGTTGTGGCCGTTGCGACCTAGGCGGTCAGCGCTCCCGCCTGTATGGTCCCGCCACCCATCGGCGGAGAGCAGCATGCGCGTGTCATCGGGACTTCGGCTGATCGTGACGGCCTTCGTCAGTGCTGCCGCGATGCTCGTCGCTGCCGTGCACGGGGGAGTTGGCGCGGAAACGGCGCCGCCACTGCCGGAGCGCGCCGGGCTGGCAGCTTCTGCCGATACGACGGCTGAGGCAGCAGCGCCTACGTCCGAGCCCCCCTTGAGCGAACTCGTTCGCACGATGCTGTCGAACCACTGCGGACGCTGCCATCAGGCAAGACAAGGCAGCCTGTCGGGGGAGAGCGACGGGGCCTTCATCGACCGCGTCGCCCGCGACCCCTCTCTGGTCGTGCCCGGCAACGCGGATGCCTCGGCACTGGCTGCCGCGCTCGATTATCCCATCGCCGCCCATATCGAGCCGCAGGAGAAAAAGCCCGCCCGCTGGGTGTTCTCGCCCAAGCCATCGCAAATCGCCGCCCTGAGGGCCTGGATCGACGGCTTGCCAGCGGAGGCACCCACTCCAGCGCCCGGTAACAGCGATCCGGCGGCCGCCGAAGTCGCGCCGCTGTCGATCTGGACCGATCAGGCGACATACAAGGCGGGCTCGGAGGCGCGCATCCATGCCTCGGTCAAGCAAACCTGCCATCTGACGCTCATCGCGGTCGATTCCAACGGGCAGGCCGTCGTGCTGTTTCCCAACGATGCGCGCCCCGATAATAAGATCGAGCCGGGGACGACCGTCACCGTGCCGGACGATGGCGATCCGTTCCTGCTGCGCTTCGATATGCCTGGGCGCGAGCGCATCGTCGGCATCTGCATTCCCGGTGAGCGCAAGGACCCGCGCGGCATCCGCCACGACTACATCGAGCAGCGGTTCACCATTCTCGGGTCTTGGGAGACGTTCCTGGGGCGGGCCCGCCGGCCGGGCTTTCGGGCGAAGCGGCGCTGGGGCCGGATCAGCGCCGTGGGACGCGGTTTCAGGACCCCGCGCGAGCCCCTCGATTTGTTCGCCCCCCTCGGCGAGTGGCGGACGGCGATCAACGTGATCGTGACGCACTGAAGGGGGGCCTCGCTCTGGGTTGCCAACGCGGTCGTGGTATCATCAGCTCGGTGCAGCGACCCTGCTGTGCCGACGTAGACCATGGGGCGAGTGTGGAACGCAGGACTTCGACAGTTCGAGACTGGCCGATCGGAGCGCTGATCGCCGTTCTTCTGGCGTGCGCATCGACTGCCGCGCAAGGCCAAACCGTCCCGGAGCCCACGGGCTATCGCACCGACCATTACCGGTCGCCGGTCCCGGCCACGTTGCAGGGCGCGCGCGTCATCCGCCAAGGCAGCGACGCGAACATGCTGTCCAACGTCGGGCGGCGCATC
>JBGSQO010000689.1:0-3695 GCA_041738055.1 Filomicrobium sp. | reverse complement strand
GCACGGTCTTGCCGGCACTCGCGCGCGCGCCGACCCATTCGGCAAGATCGGCCATCGACAGCGTGAACGTGCGCCCGGCGCTGTCCACCCAGGTGAGGCCAGCAGCGCTTTCGAACACGCGCACGTCGGCCAACCCGCCATCCTTGAAGCGCTGCAGGATCACGCCCTTGCCGCGCGCCATTTCGTTGACCTCGTCGAGACGGAACACCAGCATGCGGCGGTTCTCGCCGACGGTTGCGACCATATCGCCGAAGACGGGCACGACGATTCGCGCCTCATCGGGTTCCGTGACGTTCAGCACCTGCTTGCCCTTGCGCGTCGAGGCGACGACCTCGTCTTCCGGCACGACGAACCCATAGCCGGCCGTGGAGGCGACCAGTAGCTTGCGCCCCGGCTGGTGGACGAACGCCGTGACGATGTCGTGGTTCTCTTCAAGGTCGACCATAAGCCGCACCGGCTCGCCGTGGCCGCGCCCGCCCGGCATCGCGCTCGCCTCCAGGGTGAAGAACCGGCCGTTGGTGGCAAACACCAGGATCTTGTCGGTGGTCTGCGCCTTGGCGGCCAGTTTGAGCTTGTCGCCCTGCTTGAACTCGACGCGGCTCAGGTCGTCGACGTGGCCCTTCAACGCGCGGATCCAGCCTTTTTCGGACAGCAGGAGGGTGATCGGCTCCTTCTCGACGAAGGCCTGCTCGATGTCGACAATGGCGACCTCGGGGGCATCCGCGAAGCGCGAGCGGCGGGCGCCGAGCTTGGTCGCCTTGGAGTAGCGCTCGCGCGTGGCCTGCACCTCTTCGCTGATCCGCTGCCACTGCAGGTCCTCGGAGGCGATCAGCGCCAACAGACCATCGCGCTCGGCCGACAGACGGTCGTGCTCGGCGCGGATCTCGAACTCTTCCAGCTTCGACAGCGAACGCAGCCGCAGGTTGAGGATCGCTTCGGCTTGTACCTCGGTCAAACCGAAGGTCGAGATCAGCTTGGCCTTGGGCTCGTCCTCGAAGCGGACGATGCGAATGACCTCGTCGATATTGAGATAGGCGATGAGAAAGCCCGCCAGGATCTCCAGCCGCCGCTCGATCTTCTCGAGCCGGAACTGCGAGCGCCGGACCAGCACCTCGACGCGGTGCTCCAGCCACTGCTTTAGAACGTCCTTCAAGGACAGCACGTTGGGGATCTGGCCGCCCGACAGCACGTTCATGTTGAGGCCGAAGCGCAGCTCCAGCTCCGTCACCTTGAACAGGCTCTCCATCAGCACTTCGGCATCGACGGTGCGCGACTTGGGCTCGATGACGAGGCGGATCTCCTCCGCGCTCTCGTCGCGGACATCGCCAAGCAGCGGCAGCTTCTTGTCGTTCAGCAACTCGGCCATGCGCTCGATCAGCTTGGCCTTCTGCACCTGATAGGGGATCTCGGTGACCACGATCTGATAGGTGCCGCGGCCGGTATCCTCCTTGTGCCACAAGGCCCTGAGCCGGAAACCGCCACGGCCGGTGCGGTAGGCCTCCAGAATCTGCTCCTTGGGCTCGACGATCACCCCGCCGGTCGGGAAATCCGGGCCGGGGATCATCTCGACGAGCTTTTCCACCGTCGCGTTCGGGTTCTTGATGAGGTGGAGCAGCGCTTGGCACAACTCGTCGGCGTTGTGGGGGGGGATGTTAGTCGCCATGCCGACGGCGATGCCCGACGAGCCGTTGGCCAGCAGGTTCGGGAAGGCGGCCGGGAGCACGACCGGCTCTTCGTTGGTCTCGTCGTAGGTCAGCTTGAAGTCGACGGCGTTCTCGTCGATGCCCTCCAGCAGCAGGGCGGCCGTGTCCGTCATGCGGCTCTCGGTGTAGCGCATGGCGGCTGCGTTATCGCCGTCGATGTTGCCGAAGTTGCCCTGGCCGTCGACGAGGGGATAGCGGACGGCGAAATCCTGGGCGAGGCGGACGAGCGCGTCGTAGATCGCCTGATCGCCGTGCGGGTGGAAGTTACCCATCACCTCGCCAACGATCTTGGCGCATTTCTTATAGACGGCGTCGGGATTGAGCTTCAATTCCCGCATGGCGAACAGGATGCGCCGGTGCACGGGCTTCAGGCCATCGCGCACGTCAGGCAGCGCGCGGCCCATGATCGTGGACAGCGCATAGGCCAGATAGCGGCTCTCCAGCGCATCGCGCAGTTGGACCGGCTCGATGGGACCCTCGGTGGGGGGATTCGTGGATTTGCTCATGGTCTCCGGTTACTGCGCCGCGCGGTTGCGCTCAAGTGACCGCTCTGCCACATCCACTGCGGTGTTCGTCCCTGCTCTGGACACCGCGCTTCGGCCACCATCACTGTATAGTCAGCTACATAGTCAGATGCGAATGTCCGACACCCCGATGGAAACGCCCCGATGACGCCAGACCTGCCCGCCGTCGAGATTGTCATCCTCGAGCAGACCAACGAGTTCCGTGCGCAGAAGCGGCTGCCGCCGGTCAAGACCAACCATCTCTTGACGAATGCGGCGCGCGCCTATGCCGAATATCTCGCCCGTACCAAGACCTTCGGCCATCAGGCCGACGGACGCGAGCCGGCCGAGCGCGCCAAAACCGCCGGCTACAGCTACTGCCAGATCGCCGAAAACCTCGCCATGGCGCTGGACAGCCGCGGATTCTCCACCGAGGGGCTCGCCACGCAAGCCGTCGAGGGCTGGATCAACTCGCCCGGCCACCGCGCCAACCTGCTCGCGCCCAACGTCACCGAGGTCGGCGTCGGCGTGGCGCGCGTGCCCGACAAGCATCCCAAGTTCGTCTCGGTGCAGGTGTTCGGCCGGCCGCAGTCGGAGATGATGACGTTCCAGATCTCCAATTCGACCAAGACGACGGTAAGCTACGACCTCGGTGGGGAGAGCCACGACATCGAGCCGGGGTATGCCGTTCGCCACTCGACCTGCGAGCCCTCACGGATCGCCTTCAAGCCGGCCGGCGGCGGCAGTGGACGACCTACGCCGACGGGCAGCTACGAGGCCGCCGACGGCAAGATCTACACGTTGAAGCCGGGTCGGGCCGGCGAGATTACCGTCAGCGTCCCGGAACAAGAGACCCTGCCGCCAAAGGCCGCCAAGCCGGCGGCCACGACCAGGGTCAGATAACAAGCCCAGGCAAAGCCGCCGCGATCAGCCCCAGCATGCGCGAACGCGCGTCCGGCAGGCTCTCGCCGTGTGGGCCCGTCACGCGCGTCTGCAGGAAGTGGCCCGTGAGCACGAAACCATCGTGGATGTCGCCCGCCGTCACGCGCGCATCGCGGCCCTTGGTCAGAAACCCCGGCAGCCGCAACAGCCGGTCGGCATAGGGCTCGCCTGCCGACGCCGAGACCGCCCGCCCCGTCCTGGGGGACACGTAGATCAGGTGGTCGTTGCCGCCGCTTGCCGCGCACACCGTCAGGTCCAGGCCGAAGCCCAACTCGTCGAGGAGCGCGATCTCCCAGCGCACCATCAGCGCCGGCCAGACCGTCGGGTCGTCCAGAAAACCGAGCACGAACTGGGTGATCTCGTAGAGGCCCGGATGCGGATCGCGCTCGGGTAACAGCCGCAGGAGCGCCGTCAGCGACGACAGCGCCGCCAGCCGGGCCGCATCCTCCATGGCAAAGGCCGCATGCGCGGATCGCAACTCCAGCCCGAGACTGCCCAGCTGATCGGCCAACCGCGCCTTCCAGGTTGCATCGACGTGGTTGCCGAT
>JBGSQO010000637.1:0-7661 GCA_041738055.1 Filomicrobium sp. | reverse complement strand
CCGCAACCTCTGGATCGCCGCAGCGGACTTCAACGCCCGCGCCCGCGCCCTCTACGTGCGCCACGGGTTTGCCGAAGCCGCCCCCCTGCCGGACCTCATCTGCGACGGCATTACCGAGCATCTGATGCGCAAGCGGCTGGTTTGAGGACGTGAAGACAAGGGGGCTGCGCGTCGTCCTTGTTTGCGCCTTCCGACACTCGTTCCGAGAGCCGGCCGGAAGGCGCTGCCCCCGCACGGGGGATCTCCCCGTTTGCCCTTGCTTGGCGACGGGCGTGCCATGAACTCCCGGTCATGGTTCCAAGGGCTTAGCCCTTGGGTAGGGGGGCGAGGGGGCAGCCCAACACGGGCTTGCCCAGTGTTGGCCAAACAATGAGCCCCCCGTCTTCACTGCCCCTCAACCGACCACCAGCACCACCCGCCCACGCACCTTGCCGGCGAGGATCTCGGGCGCCAGCGCTTTCACGTCTTCCACCGGCCGCGTCACGGTCAGGGCTGCCAGCTTGTCACGCGGCAGATCGCGGGCGAGGAGGCCCCATGCGGCGATGCGCTTGGCCTTGGGTGCCATGACGCTGTCGATGCCGGCCAACGTGACGCCGCGCAGGATGAACGGGGCGACATTGCTCGGAAGGTCCATGCCCTGGGCCAGACCGCACGCAGTGACGCAACCGCCGTATTTGGTCTGAGCAATGGCGTTCGCCAGCGTGTGGCTGCCGGCGACATCGACGACGCCCGCCCAGCGCTCCTTGCCGAGTGGGCGCGCGGGACCGGACAACTCCGCCCGGTCGAGGATTTCCGCCGCGCCGAGACCCTCCAGGAACGCCTTCTCCTCCGGCCGGCCAGTCGAAGCGATGACGTGATGACCAGCCTTGGCCAGCATAGCCACCGCAATGGACCCCACGCCGCCGGCCGCACCTGTCACCAGCACGGGACCCTTGTCGGGTGTGATGTCGTGGGCGGCCAGCGCCATGACGCACAGTGCCGCCGTATAGCCCGCCGTGCCGATCGCCATGGTCTCGGCCGCTGTGAACCCGGCCGGCATCTTGACCAGCCAGTCGCCCTTGACGCGCGCCATTTGCGCATAGCCGCCGTGATGACCTTCGCCAACGCCCCAGCCGTTCAGGATGACGCTATCACCCGGCGTGAAGTCGGGATGGCTCGAGGCCTCGACGATGCCTGCGAAATCGATGCCCGGGATCAGCGGCCAGCGCCGGATGATCGGGGCCTTCTGCTGGAGTGCGAGGCCGTCCTTGTAGTTGATGGTCGAGTGCGAGACCCGCACCGTGACGTCGCCGTCCATGAGGTCGTCCGCTCCCAGGTCCGTCCAGTCGATGACGACGCCCTGGTCGGTCTTGCGCGCCAGCAGAGCCTTGAACCTGTCCATGACACCTCCAGAGTGATCGGATCGGCGCCCCGCGCGCGCGGCCCAAGATGCGGGCAACTTAGCGAGAGCCACTGCCCGCGGCAAATGCGCAACGGCCGGCCCTGCGAGGGCGCCGGTAAGATAATGCACAGACGGGGAGTTCCAAGCTCCAACGCTCGAGGCCCGCAATCAAGACAGCAAGCGCATCCGGGTTTTGAACGAATAGTTCCCTGACCTTGCCTCCAAGGGCATGCGTTTCACTTTACTTCCACGCCCATCCTGAAGACTATAATGATTAATATGCGCGTATCTCTTGCAAAGTTGACACACAAGCGTTGCCTATGTGCCGGCGCTCAAAATCGGAGCGGCGAAGTTCAATATCTACAGTCGCGTATACTGCGCTGCACAAACTTTTTTGCTTGGCATGCGACCTTTGTCTCATCTAAGTTTGGGCATGCGTCGCTTCGGCGACGTTCACGACCGCCGGGCTCCCCGGCAGAGGAGAAGAAGATGACACTTCAGATGCGACTGAACATGCTAGCCGCAATCATCTCCTTCGGCTTCGTTGCAGCCATCGTGATCGGCGCCCTCTGAGCGCAGGCGGCCTGCCCGCTATCTGGCCTGGGCAGGTCGACAAAAGCGCGAGACGAGTGCGTCTGAGGCTGGGTGGGGATGTCGTGCACCCCCCTTCACGTTTCCCTATCCAAGCCACACTGCAACGAGCCCGGACAGATCTGACGTCTGTCCCCGATAGGCTGCAAAACCTGAAGGGCGCGATCCTGACCGATCGCGCCCTTCTCGATGTTCAGAACCTTGGTCCCCGCCGGGAGGGCGCTTCTCAGCCCCAACGTCCCGTCAGCGCCCCGCGCGCAACTTTGGCGATCAGGATCAGCCAGGGCGTTCCGTGCATGAGAAAGTCAAAGATGTCGATGGGCCGCACGAGTTCGCCGCGCACCAGCATCTTAATCTTTTCCCAGATGTGCGGCTCCGGCACGAACGGGGCGAGCCCCAGCGTTAGGCATACGATGATGAGCAGCGGCCAGGGGATCTTGTCGAGCCATTCCATGGGTGTCGCGTTCCTCAGCGCCGGACAAGGTAGCCGAGCACGGCACCTGCGAGCGGGATGAATTCCTTGTTGATGCCAGCCGGCAGCCGGATGCCGGCCATCGGCAGCAGGTAGACGATCGCCACACCGATCAGCGCGCCGACGAGAGCCGAGACCAGAGTCGAGGAGGCCGGCATCTTCACGTCCTGCAGGACGAACGACGCGACCAGACCGACGATCCAGACAATCACGGCATAGACGGCCGCCTCGATGCAGTCGTTGACGATCGCGCCAAAGCCGCCGGGAATGAACCGCGAAATCTGCGGCTCGCCGTACCATGCGGCCACGATCTGCAGCGCAACGAGAATGAGATAGCCGAGCATGTTGGTCCCCCTGCCCCAGAACAACGAGCCCGCCGGCCCGCCTGTCTGCGTGCGTTAACACAAGTTCACGGTTCGACCAACGCGCTCCGGTTGCAGGTCACTTGTCAGGTGACCTGCGTTGCCGAGGCGCATCATGCCGTGGATCAAGCCACGTCCGCCCTGTCATAACTGCGTGGATCGTAGTTGAGAACCGGGGCCAGCCAGCGCTCGGCCTCGCCGACCGTCCAGCCTTTGCGCGCGGCATAGTCCTCGACCTGATCGCGCTCGACTTTGCCGACGCCGAAGTAGTGGCTGTCGGGGTGCGAGAAGTAGAACCCCGAGACGGCAGAGCCCGGCCACATGGCATAGCTCTCGGTCAGCGAGATGCCCGCCTGCGCCTCGACGTCCATCATCCGCCACAACGTGCCCTTTTCGGTGTGGTCGGGCTGCGCGGGATAGCCCGGTGCCGGACGGATGCCGACGTATTTCTCCAGGATCAGCTCCTCGTTGGAGAGCGTCTCGCCCGAAGCATAGCCCCAGAGTTCGCGCCGCACCTTGGCGTGCATGGCTTCCGCGAAGGCCTCCGCCAGACGGTCGGCGAGGGCCTTCATCATGATGCGGCCGTAGTCGTCGGTCGGCTTGAAGTGGGCCTCCAGAGCCGCGTCCTCGCCGATACCGGTCGTCACCGCAAAGCCACCGATGTAGTCGGCAAGCCCGGAGTCCTTCGGCGCAATGAAGTCCGCAAGTGCCGAGTGCGCGCGACCGCGGTTGTTGTCGCGGGCGATTTGCTGGCGCAAGGTGTGCAGCGTGGCGATCCGCTCGGCGCGAGTGTCGTCGGCGTAAACCTCGATATCGTCGCCGATGCTATTGGCCGGCCAGAACCCGACGACGGCGTTGGCAGTGAGCCAGCGCTCGGAGACCATACGAGCGAGCAACTCCTGCGCGTCGGCAAACAGCTTCTTGGCCTCGGGTCCGACGACGTTGTCGTTCAGGATCGCCGGATAGCGCCCGCGCAGCTCCCAGGTCGCAAAGAACGGCGACCAGTCGATGTAGGGCACGAGGGCGGCGAGGTCGTAGGACTTGAACGTGCGCGTGCCCAGGAACGACGGCTTGGGCGGCGTATAGCGCGCCCACTCGATGTCGTACTTGTTGGCGCGGGCCGCCTGCACCGTGATGCGGGATTTGCGCGCTTCGCCGGCCAGATGCTTGGCCCGAACCACCTCGTACTCGGCCTTGAGGTCGGCGACATAACCGTCGCGGTCCGTTTCCGACAAGAGCTTGGAGACGACACCGACGGCGCGGCTGGCGTCCAGCACGTGCATGGCGATGTTCTGCTGGTAGTTCGGCGCGATCTTGACGGCGGTGTGCACCTTGCTGGTGGTCGCACCACCGATGAGGAGGGGCACGGTGAAGCCTTCGCGCTCCATTTCGGCGGCCACAAAGCACATTTCATCGAGCGACGGCGTGATCAGCCCCGAGAGCCCGATGATATCGACCTTCTCGCGCTTGGCCGTCTCCAGGATGCGGGAAGCCGGCACCATCACGCCGAGGTCGATCACCTCGTAATTGTTACACTGCAAGACGACGCCGACGATGTTCTTGCCGATGTCGTGCACGTCGCCCTTGACGGTCGCCATCAGCACCTTGCCGGCCGCAGAACTGCCCACAGTACCCAGCTCTTCCTTCTCCCGTTCGAGGAACGGCTGCAGATAGGCGACGGCCTGCTTCATCACGCGGGCCGACTTGACGACCTGCGGCAGGAACATCTTGCCCGCGCCGAACAGGTCGCCAACGACGTTCATGCCGTCCATCAGCGGGCCTTCGATGACGTGAAGGGGCCGCGGGAACTGCAGCCGCGCTTCCTCGGTATCGACCTCGATGAAATCGGTGATGCCGTGGACGAGCGAGTGCGTGATGCGCTCGCCCACCGGCTTCTCGCGCCAGGCCAAGTCCTTGACGGCCGCCTTGGCCCCGCCCTCGCCCTTGAACCGGGGAGCGGCATCGAGCAGGCGGTCGGTGGCATCCGCGCGGCGGTTGAGGATCACGTCCTCGACGAGGTCGCGCAATTCGGCGGGAATGTCGTCGTAAACGGCAAGCTGGCCGGCATTGACGATGCCCATGTCCATGCCCGCCTGGATGGCGTGGTAGAGGAACACCGAGTGCATCGCCTCGCGGACGGGTTCGTTGCCACGGAAGGAGAACGACAGGTTGGAGACGCCGCCCGAGACGTGGGTCAGGGGCATCGCTTCCTTGATGCGGCGGGTCGCCTCGATGAAGGCCACGCCGTAGTCGTTGTGCTCCTCGATGCCGGTGGCGACCGCGAAAATGTTGGGGTCGAAGACGATGTCCTCGGGCGGGAAGCCGACCTTCTGCGTCAAGAGATCATAGGCGCGCTTGCAAATGGCGAACTTCGCGTCCGCCGTCTCGGCCTGTCCCTTCTCGTCGAAGGCCATGACCACGACGGCCGCACCATAGCGGCGGACCTTGCGGGCCTGCTCCAGGAACGGGCCCTCGCCCTCCTTCATGGAGATCGAGTTGACGATGGCCTTGCCCTGCACGCACTTGAGGCCCGCCTCGATGACCGTCCATTTCGAACTGTCGATCATGATCGGCACCTTGGAGATATCGGGCTCCGAGGCGATCAGATTGAGGAAAGTCTTCATGGCCTTCTCGCTGTCGAGCAGACCCTCGTCCATGTTGACGTCGATGATCTGGGCGCCGGCCTCGACCTGTTGCCGGGCAACCGCGAGTGCAGACGTATAATCGCCCGCCTCGATCATTTTACGGAACTTTGCCGAGCCGGTGACGTTGGTCCGCTCGCCGACGTTGATGAAAGACGTTGCGGCCGAGGTCGAGGAGGAAGTGGTGGTCATGGTGGTCAAAGGCCCTCTGGGAGTTCAAGACGCCGCTGCTTCAGAGGGCGCACGGTTGCGATGGCATCACCCGCGGCCTTCCCGCAGGGCCTTGTAGTCATAGTCTTCGCGCAGGATGTTGGAGCCTGAGAGGTCCAACATCGCATCGATGGGACGCCGTTCCTTGAGCGCGCGACGGCGGATCATCTCGTTCAGCGCCTGCTCGACGACATGCGTGCTGCTCGTGTCGCCCGTCAGACGCTGGGCTTGCCCAAGAAGTTCCGCATCAATCTCGACCGTCACGTTGACACCCATGTCGTCCTCCTGGCTTGGTGGATCAACCTACCACTGCCTCACCCATGCACGAACGGCTCGAGGCCGGAGAGGCGCATCTTGGGGGCGATCTCGGGGACTTCGCGCGGCTTGAACTTCTCGACGTGCCCCTTGATGTGGGCAATGTGGTCCGGCGTCGAACCGCAGCAACCGCCGACGATGTTGAGCAGCCCGTCCTCCGCCCACGGCTCGATCTTGCAGGCCATCTCGTGCGCGGTCTCGTCGTACTCGCCCATGGCGTTGGGCAGACCGGCATTGGGATAGGCCGAGGTCCGGCAATCGGCAATGTGGGCGAGATCGGCCAGATACGGCCGCATCTTTTCAGCGCCCAGCGCGCAATTGAGCCCGATCGAGAACGGCTTTAAATGCCGCATCGAATACCAGAACGCTTCCGGAGTCTGGCCGGTCAGCGTCCGCCCGCTCTCGTCGGTGATGGTCCCGGAGATCATGATCGGCAACTCGATCCCCTTCTCTTCGAAGACTTCAAGCGTGGCAAAGCCGGCGGCCTTCGCGTTCAAGGTATCGAAAATGGTCTCGATCAGGATGATGTCGACGCCACCCTCCATCAGGGCGCGCACCTGCTCGGCATAGGCCTCCTTCAGCGTGTCGAAATCGATCCGGCGGAAGCCCGGGTCCTCCACCTTAGGCGAGATCGACGCGGTCTGGTTGGTCGGCCCGACCGCGCCGGCAACGAAGCGGGGCTTATCGGGCGTCAGCGCGTTGTACTTGTCGGCGGCCGCGCGGGCGAGCCGGGCAGCGGCCACATTCATTTCGTAGCTCAGGTCTTCCATGTGGTAGTCGGCCATGGAGACGCGCTGGGCGTTGAAGGTGTTGGTCTCGATGATATCGGCGCCGGCCGCCAGATACTCCTCGTGGATCTCCTGGATCATCTGCGGCTGGGAGAGGACGAGCAGGTCGTTGTTGCCCTTGACGTCGCTCTTCCAGTCGGCGAAGCGCGCCCCGCGATAGTCCTCCTCCGTCGGCTTGCGCTTTTGGATCATGGTGCCCATGGCGCCGTCGATGATGAGGATGCGCTCGGCAGCAACTTTCTCCAGCGCGTCCCAGCTCGGCTTTCTCTTCATGGTCGATCTCTCTTTCGTCTTTGCAAGCTCAAGCCGCGTCGGCTTCCCTGACCGCTGCCTTGACCGGCCGCAGCCCCAACAGGTGGCAGATCGCGTAGACGAGGTCGGCGCGGTTCAAAGTATAGAAGTGGAACTGCTTGATGCCGCGGTCGACCAAGTCCATCGCCTGTTCGGTGGCAACGGCGGCGGCCACGAGATGGCTGGTCGTGGGATCGTTCTCCAGACCTTCGAAGCGACGGGCGAGCCAGGACGGGATGGTCGCGCCAGTCTTCCGCGCAAACCCCGCCACCTGCGTGAAGTTGTGGATCGGCACGATGCCGGGCGTGATCGGCACCCAGATGCCGGCCGCGCGCGCCCGCTCTAAGAACCGCAGGTAGTGCTCGTTGTCGAAGATGAACTGGGTGATGATCCGGTCCGCGCCCGCATCGACCTTCGCCTTGAGGTTGTCGATGTCGGAGGCGAGCGTCTCGCTCTCGGGATGCTTCTCCGGATAGCCGCCGACCGAGATCTCGAACGGAGCGATCTTCTTCAGGCCGGCCACCAGTTCAGCCGCATTGGCGTAGCCGCCCGCCGTCGGCTCGTAGCGCGCACCGACACCAGCCGCCGGATCGCCGCGCAGAGCGACGA
>JBGSQO010000633.1:0-2726 GCA_041738055.1 Filomicrobium sp. | reverse complement strand
TGCGACACGACCGGCATCGAGCCCGACTTCGCGCTGGTCAAGTTCAAGAAGCTGGCCGGCGGCGGCTACTTCAAGATCATCAATCAGGCCGTGCCCGAGGCGCTGTCGAAGCTCGGCTACTCGCAGGCCCAGATCGCCGAGATCGAGGCTTATGCCGTCGGCCACGCCACGCTGGCTCAGTCTCCCGGCATCAACCACACCACGCTGCGCACGAAGGGCTTCGATGCCGAAGCCATCGCCCGCATCGAGGCGGGCCTGGAGAGCGCGTTCGACATCAAGTTCGTGTTCAACAAGTGGACGTTGGGTGAAGACTTCCTGACCACCAAGTTGCGCGTGCCGGCCGACAAGCTGGTCGATCCCACGTTCTGCCTCTTGACCCACCTCGGCTACACCAAGGCCGAGATCGACGCCGCCAACGAGCATGTCTGTGGCGCCATGACGCTGGAAGGCGCGCCGCATCTGAAAAAGCAGCACCTGCCCGTGTTCGACTGCGCCAATCCGTGCGGCCGCCGCGGCAAGCGCTACCTGTCGGTCGACAGCCACATCGACATGATGGCGGCCGCCCAGCCGTTCATCTCGGGCGCCATCTCGAAGACCATCAACATGCCCAACGAGGCGACCGTCGACGATTGCAAGTCGGCCTACATGCGCTCCTGGCGTCTCGCCTTGAAGGCCAACGCGCTCTACCGCGACGGCTCCAAGCTCTCCCAGCCGCTCAACTCCCAGATCCTGGGCGAGAGCGACGACGAGCAGGACGACGTCGCCGACAAGCTCGCCGCCACCCAGCCGGCGCAGGCCCGCGCCGAGGTGCTGGCAGAGCGCATCATCGAGCGCGTGATCGAGCGGGTGGAGCGCATCCGCGATCGCGAGAAGCTGCCCGGCCGCCGCAAGGGCTACACCCAGAAGGCCACCGTCGGCGGCCACAAGGTGTACCTGACGACGGGCGAGTATCAGGACGGCCGCATCGGCGAAATCTTCATCGACATGCACAAGGAGGGCGCTGCCTTCCGCTCGCTGATGAACAACTTCGCCATCGCCATCTCGTTGGGCCTGCAGTACGGCGTGCCGCTGGAGGAATACGTCGACGCCTTCACATTCACGCGCTTCGAGCCGGCCGGCCTCGTCCAGGGCAATGAGACCATCAAGAACGCGACGAGCGTGCTCGACTACATCTTCCGCGAGTTGGCCGTCTCCTACCTCGGCCGCAACGATCTGGCCCACGTCGATCCGGGCGAGATGTCGGCTACCTCCATCGGTGAGGGCGAGGATGAGCAGGAGAAGGCGTTCAAGCCCGTCGTTTCGCACGGCTTCGTGCGCGGCGCCAAGCTGGTCGGCCGCATCGGCCCGCGCGCGGTTACGGCGGAGGAGGCCGGAGTCTCGGCCGTCTCGGGTCTGCAGCGGGACGTGGCGACCGCCTTTGCCGCTAGCTCTGTGAGCGACGGCAAGCTGTTCGCCCGCCAGACGGTGGAAACCCGCGTCACGACCGAGGGTTCGCTCGCCCTCAAGCACGACCCCAAGGCCGACCGCATCTTCGAAGCCAAGATCAAAGGCTACGAAGGCGAAGCCTGCGGCGCCTGCGGAAACTTCACGCTGGTCCGGAACGGGACCTGTCTGAAGTGCAACACCTGCGGTGGCACGAGCGGGTGTTCGTGACTCGCGTATGACGCGAATGCGAGGGGCTATCCGCCCCTCGCGCTCCCCGACGAGGGGCTCGCCCCTCGCCCCTGATTTGGGGGGGGCATTTCAGGGAAATTCGACCAAAGGCAGCCAGGGCGTTGCACATCTGTTGCGACGTAGTTGAGGAAAACAAAAGAAGTCGACCATCGAGTTTCGAGGCAGATATGGAAAGCGTAGACGATGAGCATCTGGCCCACATTTGAAAGCGCCGCAATTTCCTTCGCCTTCTCCATCCTGTTTGCAATTCTAACGTGGCTGGCATCTGCTCGGGCGTCACTGATCTGGGGAGTGCCTCATATTTTCTACCACAGAATAAACGGACCGGAAGGAGAGGTCGGCGTATCGACTGCCACCGTAAGTGTCAGTAATCCCGGCAGAGCAAGGGCGACGGAGCTTGAGGTTGTATTCAATTGGTATGTCCCGGACGTAAGTGTCTGGCCGCAACGGGCATACTCTATAACCACGAATCCAGAGGGACGAATGTGCATTCACATAAAAGATTTGGGGCCAAGGGAGTATATTCAGATTCACATGTTGGACGTTCAACGGAATCTGCCAGATGTATTGACAGTGCGATGCGCAGAGGCGCAGGGAAAGCAGGTCAATATTGTTCCGATGAGGCTTTATTCAAACTGGTTTAACATTGCACTTGTTTCGCTAATGTTTGTAGGTTTTTTTGCTATCGTCCTTCTGGTTGTTTCCATCCTGAGATCCCTTGCAGCGGCTTCTGGCTTTGGGTGACGGTTTTCCAAACGCGATTTCCACGCCGACGTGGCAGCACAGGCGGCCATCACGACAGTGTGTGATTGGCAGGGGTGGGCCGCGCGTTAGTTCAACGGCAGCCGGGGACAGCGCATTTTAGCTGGCTCCCCCCCTGGCCTCCCCGCTATCGCGGATGCGAGGGGCTGTCCGCCCCTCGCGCTCCCCGACGAGTGGCACAATTGTTTGGCCAACATTGGGTGAACCCATGTTGGGCACCCTCGACCCGTTCCTGGGCGACCCCTGACTCCACGCACCAACCCCACGGGCGGGGTCCAGGGCCGCCGGCC
>JBGSQO010000627.1:0-7311 GCA_041738055.1 Filomicrobium sp. | reverse complement strand
AATGCGCGCGCAGGGCCTCAGCCATGGGCCGCTTCCGCCTCCACGTTCACGGTCCCGCTCACGCCTTGGCAGCCGCGGGCGTGGCCGTATTCGCCCCCGACCAGTCGCGCTTGACGCCGAGGTAGCCGAGGAGCGGGGCGGCGATGAAGATCGACGAATAGGTGCCGACGATGATGCCGAACAACATGGCGAAGGAGAAGTTGCGGATCACTTCGCCGCCGAACAGATAAAGCGCGATCAGCACGACCAGCGTCGTCACACCCGTCAGGATGGTCCGCGAAAGCGTCTCGTTGATCGACAGATTGAGCAACTCGTCCAGATCCATCTTCTTGAACTTGCGCAGGTTCTCGCGGATGCGGTCGGACACGACGACGGTATCGTTGACCGAGTAGCCCAGGATCGTCAGCAACGCGGCGACGATCGACAGGTCGAATTCCAGCTGGAACAGCGAGAAGATCCCGATCGTCAGCAGCACGTCGTGGGTCAATGCCACGACAGTGCCGAGCGCGAACTGCCACTCGAAGCGGAACCAGACGTACATGATGATGGCCAGGATGGAGGCGATGACCGCGATGATGCCGGTCGTGCGCAACTCGCTCGACACCGCCGGCCCCACCACCTCGACTCGTCGCTGCTGATAGCCCTCGCCCAGTGCGGCGACGACCTTGTTGAGCGATTCCTGCTGGACGGCCTCGCCGCCGGGCTGCTGCTCGACGCGGATCAGCACGTCGGTGGCCTGATCGAGGCCTTGGATCTGGACGTTGCCGAGACCGAGCCCGCCGAGCTTGGTGCGCAGCGCCGAGACGTCGGCAGGTCCCGACTTTGAGCGCACCTCGATCAGCGAGCCGCCCTTGAAGTCGACGCCGTAGTTGAAGCCCAGCGTGAACACGATGGCGAGCGACAGCAGCATGGCAACGATGGAGGCACCGAAGCACAGCCCCTTGTAGCGCATGAACGGCAGATGCGTGCCGTGCGGAAAGAAGTCGAAGCCTTTGAATTCCGGCACCAGCATCGGTCGTCCTCGTCGTCAAACATGAATGGGCTCAGTCACTCGGTCACGGCAGGTCCCGGTCAGATGGGAACCGTCCAGCGGCGGCCGCCCTTGCTGCTCTTGGTCGCGACCCACAGCGCCACCAGCAGGCGCGTGACGGTCACAGCGGTGAAGACCGAGGTGAAGATGCCGATCGACAGCGTGACGGCAAAGCCGCGGATCGGGCCGGAGCCGAGCCAGAACATGATGAAAGCGGCCACCAGCGTCGTCAGCTGGCTGTCGGCGATGGTGATCATCGCGCGCTCGAACCCGGCGTCGATGGCCGACATCGGCGGCTTGCCGTTGCGCAGTTCCTCGCGGATACGCTCGAAGATCAGCACGTTGGCATCGACCGCCATGCCGATGGTGAGAACGAGACCGGCGATGCCCGGCAACGTCAGCGTGGCGCCGATCGTGCTCATGATGCCGACGACGAGCAGCGCGTTGACGATGAGGCCGATGGCGGCGAACACGCCGAAGGTGCCATAGGCCACGATGGTCATCAGGATAGTGGCGACCGCACCGATGGCGAAGGCCCGGAAGCCGGCATCGACCGAGTCCTGGCCGAGGGCGGGACCGACCGTCCGCTCCTCGATGATGGTCAGCGTCGTCGGCAATGCGCCCGAGCGCAGCTGGATGGCGAGATTGGTCGCCTCCTGCACCGAGAAGCCGCCGGAAATCTGGCCGGAGCCGCCGAGGATCGGCTCGCGGATGACAGGGGCCGAAACCACCCTAACGTCGCGCTTGCCGTTGACGACACCGTTGTCGAGCAGGATCGCGAACGGACGGCCGACGTTCTTGGCGGTGAAGTCGCCGAACAGGCGGGCAGCCCGCTGGTTGAAGCGGAACGAGATGATTGGCTCGTTGGTGCGGCTGTCGAAGCCGGCCTGGGCGTCGGCCAGATCCTCGCCGTAAACGACGGGCGTCTCGGCGAGCAGGTGCTCGGCCTGCGGGTTTTCCTGCGAGGGGTAGAGCTTGTAGCCGATCGGCACGCGGGTCGCGGCGGCCTCCTCGGCGGTGATCGTCGGATGCACGTCGTGGAACGTCAGCTTGGCCGTCTGGCCGATCAGCGCCTTCAGCTTGGCGGTATCGTCGAAGCCCGGCACCTGCACCAGGATGCGGTTCTCGCCCTGGCGGACGATGTTGGGCTCGGTGGTGCCGACCGCGTCGATACGGCGGCGGACGACCTCGATGGCGGCATCGGCCGCATGCGCGAGGCGCTGGCGCAGACCGACCTCGGTCGGCTTGACGGTCAGCAGGTTGCCTTCGCCCTCACCGACCTCCAGATCGTTGCCGGTCGTCACCAGGATCGACCCGCCGATGGGGGCGATGAGCGAGCGCACCTCGGTCAGCGCCTTCTCCTTATCCGAGGCCTCGACCAGCGTGACACGGACCTCGTCGCCCGCCACGCCGAGACCCGTGTAGCGGATCTTGGCATCGCGCAGCTTCTTGCGCACGTCGCCCTGGACGGTGGCCAGCCAGTCCTTGACCAGCTCCTTGCGGTCCATCTCGAGCAGGAGATGCGCACCACCGCGCAGATCGAGACCGTAGGCCAGCTGCTGTCGCGGCACGAAATTGGGCCACGCCTCGACCGTCTTCTTATCGAAGAAGTTCGGCAACGCGGCGAGCAAGCCGAACAGGCAAGCCAGCACGATCATGACGATCTTCGTGCGGGAGAAGTGCATCATCGCTGGACGCTTTCGCTTGAAGCCGCCTCGAGCGGCGGCGCGGATGCGGTCCTAACCGACCGCCTGCGGGCTAGTCTGCTTCAGGTCGGCTCTTTGACCGGCTCGCCCTTGGCGCGCACGTCGAGCAGCGAACTGCGCACCACCCGGATCTTCATCGTCTCCGACAGTTCGACCTCGACCTCGTCGGCGCCCTCCGGCACCTTGGTCACGCGGCCGATGAAGCCACCCGCCGTCACCACCGTATCGCCGCGCCGCACCTTGGAGATCATCTCCTTGTGCTCCTTGGCGCGCTGCTGCTGCGGCCGGATCAGCAGGAAGTAGAAGATGACGAACATCATGAGCATGGGAAACAGCACGCCGAGACCGCCGAAGGGGTCGGCGGCGGGTGCGCCCTGTGCATAGGCCGGTGAGATGAACATGGGGAAGGCTCGCTTGCTCGGATGCGATGGAGGGACGCGACACGCCGCGGGAGAGATGCAAACGCAGGCACGGGCCGGCGCCAGCCGTCAGGCAGCAGCACGACCCCTTCTTGCGAAACGGGAGATATAGGCTGCGAGACCGCTTTGCAACCGATCCAAGGGTGGCCAGTCGTTGGCTTGCCCTGGTAGAAGGCCCCCTCACCTCCAGGACCGGACCCCGCCATGACCGCCTCGCCCGAGATCGCCAGTGCCCTCGAAGCCATCGCCGCCGCATTGGAACGGCTTGCCCCACCGCCGCCGAAGCGTCCCGACTTCGAGGCCGCCGAAGCCTTCGTCTGGCAGGCCGAGCCGCCGGCGTTCCACCCCGTCGAGAAGGTCGCGCGGGTGCCGCTCTCCCTGTTGAAGGGCCTCGATCACACGACCGTCCAGCTCGTCGACAACACCGACCGCTTCGCGCGCGGTCTGCCCGCCAATAATGCGCTGCTGTGGGGGGCGCGCGGCATGGGCAAGTCCTCGCTGGTCAAGGCGACGCACGCGGAGGTCGCGGCCCGATTATTAAAGACCACGGGCAAAGGCAAATCCAAAGGCAGCGCCAAAGCCGACCCGTCGGCCCCGCGCCTGAAACTGGTGGAGATCCACCGCGAGGACATCCACTCTCTGCCCGCCTGTCTTGCCCACATGCGCGCCTCGCCCCACCGCTTCATCGTGTTCTGCGACGACCTCTCCTTCGACAAGGACGATACGTCCTACAAGAGCCTGAAGGCCGTTCTGGAAGGCGGTATCGAGGGCCGCCCCGACAACGTCATCTTCTATGCGACCTCCAACCGCCGCCACCTGATGCCGCGCGACATGGTCGAGAACGAGCGCTCGACGGCCATCAACCCCGCCGAGGCCGTCGAGGAAAAGGTCTCGCTGTCGGACCGCTTCGGGCTCTGGCTCGGCTTCCACAACGGCTCCCAGGATCAGTATCTCGACATGGTTTCGGGCTACGTGGCCCATCTCGGCCTGGACGTCGCCCCGGACGAGTTGCGTCGCCAAGCGCTCGAGTGGGCGGCAACCCGCGGCGCCCGCTCCGGCCGCGTCGCCTGGCAATTCATCCAGGACCTCGCCGGCCGTCTCGGCCAACCGATCGAGCTCGAATGATTTGTTTACGCCTTCCGTCGTCCGACATTAACCAAGCGCACGCACTTCTCGCGTAAACGAAGGACAGTTTTACCCCAGATTCGAGGCTTCCGTTCGCTGGCTCATATGCTAGGGTTCATTGAGCTAGTTTCAGGGGTTGCGGGCAGAACTTCAGGCTGAGGAAGAAGTATGCGTTGGTATGGCATCGTGCTGGCCGGTCTCGTCGTAACGGGATCGTCGTCGGCTGGTTTGGCACAGCAGGCCCTGGTGGCGGCTGGCACCGAGGCGGAAACACGGGCCGATCGCTCGGTCCGCACGGCTGAGTGGGACGTGCGCACCGAGGTTCTTCGCGCCATCGTCGAGCGCAAGCCGCTGAGCGACGAGGACATGGCCGAGGTCCTCGATGCGCTCGGCACACTCTATGCGACCGAGATCGCCGCCCCACTGTTCATGGGCCCCCAAGGCCTGACGAGCCGCGGCAGAGCCATCATCGCCGAGTTCGAGCGCGCCGAGGAGTGGGGCCTGGAGCCGGCCGCCTATCGCGTCACCCTGCCGACAGCCGTCGCACTGGACGCGCGCACCCAGGCCCGCGCCGAGGTCGAACTGGCGCTGGCCGCAATTACCTATGCTTCCGACGCCAGCCGTGGCCGGTTCAAGCCGTCCGAGTTCAGCCTGTGGTATGAGCGGGCTTCCGGCAACTTCGATGCCGCTGCCGTCCTGCGCGCGCTCGCCACCAGCAGCGACCCGGCCAGCGTCTTGGCTGCCCAGCATCCTCAGCACCGCCAGTTCGAGTTGTTGCGCCAAGCGTATCTGCAGCAGAAGTTCCCCGGCCGTTTCGATGCCCTCGGCAACCGCGGCGCCGAGCCCGAGTCCCAGCGCTTCGAGCTTGGTCGTGACATCGAGCGCGGCGACCGCGATCCCGACGTTGTGAAACTGCGCGTGCGCCTCGGTGTGCCGGCCGCCGACCCGGCCGACGCCGACCTCTACGACGCCGACGTTGCAACCGCCGTCAACCAGTTCATGCGCGCGAAGGGTTGGAAGCGCAAGGTCACGTTCGACGACAAGGTGCGCCGTTTCCTGAACGACGATAATGCCGGCCCCGGCGCCAAGACCGCCCGTGTCAGCCTCGAGGCTCTGCAGATCAACATGGAGAAGTGGCGCTGGCTGCCGCGCGACCTCGGCGCCATGCACTTCCAGAACAACCTGCCCGCCTTCGAGACGCGCCTCGTGCGCGATGGCACCGTGATCCATTCCGAGCGCATCATCGTGGGCAAGCCCGACACGCAGACGCCGGTCTTCTCCGACCGCATGACCCACGTCGTGTTCAAGCCGCAGTGGGGCGTCCCGAACTCCATCAAGATCCAGTCGCTGCTGCCGCGTTTGGCCTCGGGCGACTATGCTGTTCTCGACCGGCGCGGCATGGCCATCGTCCACGAGGGCCGCAAGATCAGCCCGACGCGCTACAATTGGAGCAAGACCGATATCAGCTCGGTGCCGATCGTGCAGGGCGCGGGGCCGTCGAACCCGCTCGGCCAAGTGAAGTTCATGTTCCCGAACCACCACGCTGTCTACATGCACGACACGCCCGACCGGCACCTGTTCAACAGCCGCGAGCGGACCTTCAGCCACGGCTGCATCCGCGTGCGCAATCCCGTCCGCCTCGCCGAGATCGTGATGCGCGAGACGGCCAGCTGGCAGCCGGAGCAGGTCGCCTCCAACCTCGACCGCCGCGCCGAGGAGAACAATCGGGTCGATCTGCCCGTCGCGATCCCGGTTCACAACACCTACTTCACGGTGGTGGCCAACGAGGACGGCAGCTTCACGACGCACAAGGATATGTACGCCCACGACAAGCGCATCGCCCAGGCGCTCGATGGCAAGTCGCTGGAGATGATCGCTCGCAACGACCCGGCACGAGCCCAGAAGCGCGAGTTGGAGCAACTGGCCCGCAGCGCCAAGTCGGGCGCCTACAGTGCGCGTCGGCGGACGGCAACGGCATCGGCCGAATATAGCTTCTTTGCTCCTGCGCAGCCGAAGAAGAAGTTCAGCCAGTATCAGCAGGGTCTGGGCGGGCCGGTCTTCGTCGCCGCGCCGTCCTTTGCCAAGCCGAAGCCGGCCAAGTTCTCCAAGAAGTCCAATCCCTACGCCAACAACCTGTCCCGCAAGTGGTCGATCCAGGCTTTCGGCGGCGGCTGGTAAGGCTTGGCGAGACTGTCCGTCGTTCGCCCGGACAAGGTATCTCACGACTGAACAGACAACCGCCTCCGGACACCCGGGGGCGGTTTCTGCTTTTCAGGACCCGCGCTGTTGCCTGCGTGCGGGGCCGTCAAACCGGAAGGTCGGCGAGCCGGCATCTGCGCAACCGGCCACGCGGCCACCGCCGAATTGGCGATGCTGCACCAACGAAAAAAGGCGCCACGTGCGCGGCGCCTAAACATTTGATTGAGCCTTCCGATACTCGTTCCGAGCGCCGGCCGGAAGGCGCAATGAAGGACCAATCCCTTCCCGCCGACCCGAAAAACACAAAGTCCAAACGTCGGCGGGACGGTATTTGACTACAGCGTCTCCAGGTGCGGCAGCGGATCGACCGGCTTGGAGCCCTGGCGCAGCTCGAAATGCAATTGCGGCTGGTCGACATCGCCCGATTTGCCGGCCTTGGCGATGACTTGGCCCCGCTTGACGCTGTCGCCGCGCTTGACGATCAGCTCGGAGTTGTGAGCGTAGGCCGTCACCCAGCCGTTGTCGTGGCGGACCAGCACGAGGTTGCCGTAGCCGCGCAGTTCCGAGCCCGCATAGGCGACGACGCCATCCTCGGCGGCATGCACCTCCGAGCCCATCGGAACGGCGAGATTGACGCCGTCGTTGTGCGTGCCGTCGCTCTTCGGCCCGAAGTTGCCAATGATGCGCCCGCGCGCCGGCCAGCGCAGCTTGTCGGATTTCGCCGTGGCCGGACTCGCGGAGACCGGCGGCGTCGCAATCGGAGTCGGCATCGCGGGTGCGGGGCGAGCCGTCGAGACCGGTTCGACGACGGGGGCCGGGTCAGGCTCGGGAG
>JBGSQO010000589.1:0-3028 GCA_041738055.1 Filomicrobium sp. | reverse complement strand
GGTCGCTCGTCGGCCCGCGAGACGGCCTCGCGCGTGGCGGGAGGCGCGGTGGCCCGCAAGGTGCTCGCCGGCATGACGATCCGGGCCGCGCTCGTACAGATGGGTCCGCACAAAATCGACCGCGCGAACTGGACCTGGGATGCGGTCGACGACAACCCGTTCTTTGCGCCCGACCCCGCCATCGTGCCGGTCTGGGAGGCCTATCTCGACGGCATCCGCAAGTCCGGCTCGTCGATCGGCGCGGTGATCGAGGTGGTGGCAGAGGGCGTGCCGGCCGGTCTCGGCGCGCCGCTGTACGGCAAGCTCGACCAGGACTTGGCCTCCGCCATGATGAGTATCAACGCGGTCAAGGCCGTCGAGATCGGCGCCGGCATGGCCGCAGCCGAATTGACCGGCGAAGAGAATGCCGACGAGATGCGGATGGGCGCCGATGGCCGCCCCGTGTTCCTGTCGAACAATGCCGGCGGCATCCTGGGCGGCATCTCGACCGGCCAGCCCATCGTCTGCCGCTTTGCCGTCAAGCCGACCTCGTCGATCCTGACGCCGCGACGGACCATCGACGCGACCGGCGCGGAGGTGGACGTCGTCACCAAGGGTCGTCACGACCCCTGCGTCGGCATCCGGGCGGTTCCGGTAGGCGAAGCCATGATGGCCCTCGTCCTCGCCGACCACCTGCTGCGCCATCGGGGGCAGTGTGGGGAGTGAAGACTACGCCGAGTGAAGACGGGGGGCCTTGCCGTATAGCCGCTAAGTGCAGGCCGTCGGCGGCTTTTGCAAGTGAAGTGCGGGGGCTGCGCGCCCCCGGACCCCGCGCGGGGGATCACCCCGTTTGCTCCAGCTGGGCGAAGGTCGTGCAACGAACTCCCGGTGATGGTTCCAAGGCCTAAGGCCTAGCTGGGGGTCGAGGGGGCGGTCCAACACGGGCTTGCCCAGTGTTGGCCAACAATCGAGCACCCCGCACTTCACTTGGCCACGCACAGCCCGCGCTGGAGAGAGCCCCTGCGCGCAGCCCCTTCGCCCTACTTCGCCTTGGCGGCGCAGTCGGCCAGCATGCGGTCGCGGTTCTGTGCTGCCGACTTCCACTGATCCGGCCCGACAGTGGCGCACCAAGCCTCGTGTTCGGCCGCGTTGGAATGCCACTCGCCGCCGGAAAAGCCGCACTTCAGGCGCTCGTTCTCCTGCTGCTGGCGCAGAGCCGTCGCGCCATACCATTTGCAGCTGTTGGCCAGCGCCGGCGCGGTGAGCGCAACCATCGTCATTGCGGCCGCCAGCACGCCTGCCGCCGTTTTCGTCGCACTCATAGTCAGCATTCTCCACTCCCTCCAGATCGAGACTCGTGCCCCGAGCCCCTGACGAGCGCCCCACAGACCAATCATAGCCCATCGGCGGTCATCATCGAGGCAGAAGCTAGCGAATTCAATATGAACCCGGACTGAATACCACTTCGGACAGCGAACGTGGCGATTGCTCCACAGGCGCACGGCTTGACCGCGGCCCGGGCATCGGGGAATCACTTATGCTGCCGCCATGCCCCTGCAACCGCTCCCGCCGCCCTCGCGCCTGCTGCGGAGCCTGCGCCCCGAGATGTCATGAGCCGTACCAAAGTCAAAGCCGCAGAAGCGGTCGAGCCCTCGCTCGACTCCGCCCAGCGCGTTCTGGAGAGCGTGTTCGGCTATCGCTCGTTCCGCTCGCATCAAGCCGCGATCGTGGAAGCCCTGATCGGCGGACGCGACGTGCTGGCCCTGATGCCCACGGGCGGCGGCAAGTCGCTGTGCTACCAGATCCCGGCCCTCGTGCGCCCGGGCACCGGCATCGTCGTCTCCCCACTGATTGCCCTGATGCAGGATCAGGTCGACGCCTTGAAGCTCGCCGGCGTCAGGGCGGCGTTCCTCAACTCGACGCAAGGGTTCGCCGAACAGACCGAGATTGCCGGCCGCCTCCGCTCCGGGGACCTCGACCTGCTGTACGTGGCGCCCGAGCGACTGGTGCAGGACCGCACGCTCGACCTCATATCCGCCAGCCAGATCTCGCTGTTCGCCATCGACGAAGCCCACTGCGTCTCGCAATGGGGCCACGACTTCCGCCCCGAGTACCGCCAGCTCAAATGCCTCGCCGCGCGCTTTCCGGGCGTGCCGCGTATCGCGCTGACCGCCACAGCCGACGAGCGCACTCGTGAGGAGATCGTCAGCGAGTTGCAGCTGCAGGAAGCCGCCCGGTTCGTGGCGAGCTTCGACCGCCCCAACATCCGCTATCGCATCGCCGAGATCGGCTCGCTGAGCGCGCGCGAGCAGCTGTGGCGGTTCATCGAGGCAGAACATCCGGGCGAGGCCGGCATCATCTATTGCCTGTCGCGCAAGGGCGTGGAGGAGACGGCAACCTGGCTCAGCTCGAAGGGCCGCACCGCACTGCCCTATCACGCCGGACTGCCGGCCGAGCAGCGCGCCACCACGCAGTCCCGCTTCCTGGCAGAGGACGGGCTCGTGATCGCGGCGACCGTCGCCTTTGGCATGGGGATCGACAAGCCCGACGTGCGCTTCGTCGCCCACCTCAACCTGCCCAAGTCCATCGAGGGCTATTACCAGGAGACCGGTCGCGCCGGCCGCGACGGTGAGGCCGCCGACGCCTGGATGGCCTATGGCCTTCAGGACATCATCCAGCAGCGCCAATGGATCGCCCAGTCGGACGGCTCGGAAGCCTACAAGCGCGTGCAGCGCGAGAAGCTGGACCGCCTGATCGGGCTCGCCGAGATGCCGGGATGCCGCCGCCAAGCCCTGCTCGCCTATTTCGGTGAGACGAAATCGGAGCCGTGCGGCAACTGCGACAACTGCCTGGAGCCGCCCAAGACCACCGACGGCACCGAGCTTGCCCGCATGGCGCTGTCGGCGGTCTACCGCACCGGCCAGCGCTTCGGTGTGGCTCATATCGTCGACGTGCTGATCGGCAAAGCCTCCGACAAGGCCCGCCAGTTCGGCCACGACAAGCTGTCGGTCTGGGGCATCGGGCGCGACACCGACGCCACCAGCGTGAG
>JBGSQO010000586.1:0-4535 GCA_041738055.1 Filomicrobium sp. | reverse complement strand
GGACGCGCAACGCAAGTTGGAGCGGGCGGTCAAGGACGGCAAGGTCGCCCGCCAGCACGGTCGCGATTGGCTGCAAGAGGCGGTCGCTGCGGGCTTGCTGACCAACGCCGAGGCCGCCCAACTTCGGGAGCTGGAAGACCTCACCGCGCGCGTCATCGCGGTCGATGATTTCGATGCGGGCCGGGTCGTCGGACGGCAGGTTGCAGCACCGGTAAAGAGCGGTCCCGAAACTTCGAGGTCCGTCCAGCAGCTGATCGCGGCGGCACACGTCCGCGCCCAGTCCGCAAGAACCGCGGCGGCCGTCTCGGACGTAGCAGATCCGAAGACCGATCCTGCGGCGCTGAAGCTTGCGATGCCGATGGTCGAAGCCGCGCCCAAGCCGTCGCTGGCGGTCGTAGCGGCAGGGCAGGCTGTGGAGATCGCCAAGAGCTACCGCAAACCCGGCGCGGGCGGTGACGAGGCCGCCAAGCCAGTCAGCGTGGCGCCGCCCCGGGCGGCAGAGTAACGAGATGAGCGTGGACACGAAGGGCGACGGTATGGACCAGGATCACGGCGCCTCGGCTGCTGCCGGTACGGCGTTCCTGACGGGGCTCGCCGACTGGCGCGTCGAAAAGGACATCGAGGGCATCGTCTGGGCCGTGTTCGACCGGGAGGGCGAGAGCGCCAACGCGCTGGGTCGCCGGCCGTTGGAAGAACTCGGCCGCATCGTCGAGGCCGTCGAAGTGGCGGCCAAGGCCCGCAGCATCCGCGGTCTCGTCCTGCTATCGGGCAAGGACCGGGGCTTCATCGTCGGCGCCGATATCAACGAATTCGAATCGATGCGAACGGAGGCGCAGGTGCTGGCGGCCTTGGCGCCCGTCAACGCCATGCTGGAGCGCATCGAGGCGATGTCGGTGCCGGTGGTGGCCGCCATCCACGGCGCCTGCGTCGGCGGCGGGCTCGAGCTGATCCTGGCCTGTCACTGGCGCATCGCCGTGCGGGACGATCAAACCCGCATCGGCTTTCCCGAGGTCAAACTCGGCATCTTCCCCGGCTTCAACGGCACCGCCCGTTCGATCCGGCAGGCGGGTGCGGTCAATGCCATGCAGGCCATGCTGAAGGGCGGCATGATCAAGGCCTCCGCAGCCCGCGCGCAAGGCTTCATCGACCAACTGGTCGACAGCAAAGGCGCGTTACGCTGGGCGGCTCGCAAAGCTGTATTACAGAAGCGGCGGAGCAAGCCGAAAGGCGGCTTCTCCGGGCTGATGTCGAAGTGGCCGGTGCGCGGCTTCATCGCCGGCAAGATGCGCGACGAGACGGCCAAGAAGGCGCGTGAGACGCATTACCCCGCCCCGTTCCGGCTGATCGACCTGTTCGAGAAGCATGGTGGCAGCTACAGCGCCATGAAGGCCCACGAGAGCGCCGCCTTCGCCCCCCTCATGGTCTCGGAGACCTCTCGCAACCTGCGCCGCGTGTTCTTCCTGTCGGAAGCTCTGAAGGCGCAGGCGCCCAAGGGGCTCGGCTGGAAGCCGCTCCGCGTGCACGTGATCGGCGCCGGCACCATGGGCGCCGACATCGCCGGCTGGTGCGTCGCTTCCGGCTTGGAGGTCACGCTGCAGGATTTGTCAGCCGAGCAGATCGCCAAAGGCATCGCCGCCCAGGGCAAGCTGTTTGGCCGCAAGTTCCGGACGAAGGCGCAGAAGGATGCCGCCAAGGCCCGCCTGATCGCCGACCCGCAGGGCCGAGGCGTGGCCCGCGCCGACGTCGTCATCGAGGCGATCGTCGAAAAGCTCGAGGTCAAGCAGGCGCTGTTCAAGGACCTCGAGACGCGCATGAAACCCGGCGCGGTGATGGCCACCAATACCTCCTCCCTCAAAATCGAGGACATCGCCGCCCCGCTCGCCGATCCGGGCCGGCTTGTCGGCATCCACTTCTTCAATCCGGTCGCCCAGATGCCGCTCGTCGAGGTGGTGAAGGGAGACGCCTCGCGCCAGGCCGAAATCGACAAGGCCGCGACCTTCGTGACCGCCATCGACAAGTTCCCGCTGGTCGTGAAAAGCGTGCCGGGCTTCCTCGTCAACCGCGTGCTCGCCCCCTACATGATGGGCGCCATGGCGCGCGTCGATGCGGGCGAGGACAAGGAAAAGATCGACGAGGCCGCCCGCGCCTTCGGCATGCCCATGGGTCCGATCGAACTCGCCGATACCGTCGGCCTGGATGTCTGCGCCCACGTCGGACGTATCCTGGGCTTGCAAGGTGAGGTCGAAGGGGCGGCCAAGCTCGTCACAGCCGGCAAGCTCGGCAAGAAGACGGGCGAAGGCTTCTATGTCTGGAAGGACGGCAAGCCGGTCAAATCGCCTGATAAGCGCTTCGGCAAGGGTGACTTGGAAAAGCTCGGCCGCGACCTCGTGGTGCCGCTGATCACGGAGGCCGAAAAGGCCCTGGCCGAACGCGTGGTCGAGACGGCCGATCTCGTGGACGCCGGCATCATCTTCGGGACCGGCTTTGCCCCCTTCCGGGGTGGGCCGCTCAACTACAAGGCGCAGGCGAACGGCGCGAGCATCGCCGAACCCGCACCCGCACCCGGCAATCACCTTTGAGGGGAACTGGACGATGAGCGAGACCCTACGCCGCGTGGCGATCGTCGGTGGCGTGCGCATTCCCTTCTGCCGCTCCGGCACGCTGTACGCCGACCTCACCAACCTCGACATGATGACCGCAGCCTTGACCGGCCTCGTCGACCGCTACGCCCTGAAGGGAGCGCACATCGACGAAGTCGTCGGCGGCGCCGTCGTCACCCACTCCAAGGATTGGAACCTCGCGCGCGAGGCGGTGCTCGGCACGACGCTGGCGCCCTCGACGCCCGGCATTACGCTGATGCAGGCCTGTGGCACCAGCCTGCAAGCCGCGATGGGGATTGCCGCCAAGATCGCCTGCGGTGAAATCGAGTGCGGCATTGCGGTGGGCTCGGATACGACCTCCGACCCACCGATCGTGTTCTCCAAGAAGTTCGCCCACCGCCTCGCCGAGATGAGCGCGAAGAAATCGACCCTCGACAAGCTGAAGGTTCTCAAGGGCTTCGGACCGGGTGAATTGGCCCCCCAGCCGCCCGCGACGTCAGAGCCGCGCACGGGCCTCGGCATGGGCCAGCACTGCGAGCTGATGGCGAAGGAATGGGCGATCCCGCGCGCCGAGCAGGACCAACTCGCCTACGACAGCCATCTGCGCGCAAGCGAGGCCTATGCCTCCGGCTACCTGGACGATCTCGTCGTGCCCTGCGCCGGCGTCTACCGCGACAACAACATCCGCGAGGACGTGAGCCTCGACAAGCTCGCGACCCTGAAGCCGGCCTTTGACAAGTCCGACGCGGGCACACTGACGGCGGCCAATTCCACACCGCTGACAGACGGGGCGGCCAGCCTGCTCCTCGCCTCCGAGGACTGGGCCAAGGCGCGCGGCCTTCCGATCCTGGCCTACCTCAAGGCCGCCCAACACGTCGGCAACGATTTCGTCAGCGGCGAAGGCCTGCTGATGGCGCCGACGCTGGCCGTCTCCAAGCTGCTCGCCCGCACGGGGCTGAGCCTGCAGGACTTCGACCTCTACGAGATCCACGAGGCGTTCGCCGCCCAGGTGCTGGCCACGTTGAAGGCCTGGGAGGACCCGGTTTACTGCCGCCAGCGCCTCGGCCGGTCGGAGCCGCTCGGCGCCATCGACCGGACGAAGCTCAACGTCAAGGGCTCCTCCATCGCCTACGGGCACCCCTTCGCGGCAACGGGCGCCCGGATTACCGCCAACCTCGCCAAGCTGCTCTCCGAGCGCGGCGGCGGGCGCGGGCTCATCTCCGTCTGCACGGCCGGCGGCATGGGCGTGGCTGCGATCCTGGAGGGCGCACAGCGGTAAGCGCGAGACGCAGCGGAACCCTCGCCGGATGAGGGTCGTCCGCAGAACGGCCCGGCTCGGGCCGCGCGTCAGCACAGCGCTTGTCCAACTGTCCCGACCTGATACAGTGTTGCTCAAGCCGATTCCAGGAAGCGGCCTGTTGACGACCCTGCTGCGCGCTCACGGCGTGCCGGCCCCAGTGGATCGCCAGGCCCTGGAGACAGACCGTGGACGACGTCCGTAACGATGAGACTGCGCGCAACGCATCGGACGCTCCCGCACTCGCCGGGTCTGTCGGCTCGATGATCGCGGCCCCCCCCCCGTCTTCGAACTCCGCTCCATCGCGCCAGGGAGCCGCGTCGAAGTCTGACGGTGGGCGCAAGTCCCAACGTCGCGAACAGAGCCTACCGGCAGCACCTGCCGTGTTGCAGGGCGCACTTTCCGCGTCCGACAGCGAGGCGACCGGCGACGTCTATGGCGCGCTCGATCTCGGCACCAACAACTGCCGTTTGCTGCTGGCGATGCCGACGCGGCGCGGATTTCGGGTCATCGACAGTTTTTCCCGCATCATCAGGTTGGGCGAAGGGGTGACCCAATCGGGCGCGCTGTCACGCATCGCCATGGACCGCACGATCGATGCACTGAAGGTTTGCGCGGGAAAAATCCGCCGCCACCGT
>JBGSQO010000572.1:0-3681 GCA_041738055.1 Filomicrobium sp. | reverse complement strand
CAGCCCAGCCTCGCGGTAGGCACTGGCGCGGGCCTCCAGGGCGGCGGCGCGCTCGGTGTCGCTCAGCCCGTCCTTCAGCCAGACCGCGTTCGTCAGGTCGGCGATTGCCAGCGCCGGCTGCTTCTGCTTGCGGTAGGCGAGACCGCGATAATGGAACGCCTTGGCGAGATCCTGCGGACTGAGGCCACCCTTGGTGATGGCCGCCGTAAGGGCCGATACGGCCTTGTCGGCGCGGCCGTCCTCATAGGATTTGATGCCGGCGACGACGGCATTGCGCCCCGTGGCCTGGGCGACAACAGGGTCAGAATAGCCCCAGACGGCCACGGCACCGCAAAGGGTCGCCATCAGCAGTCGGGAGGACCGACGGCGGGCACACACCCGCACTCTCCTCACCTGCTCTGCTGACCCGGTCATGGCGGTTGCTCCCGAAGATCGCCTGTTGCCTGCGCGACGATTCGCTTCAGCGTAGCGGAAAGCACACCAATCAGGCAATTCGTCGGCGCGTTGTAAACTCTTGTCCTGAACAGCATTCGGGCGGCGGCCCGTTCACTCCACCGTGACGGACTTGGCGAGGTTTCGCGGCTGGTCGACATCGGTGCCCATGAACACCGCCGTATGGTAGGCGATGAGCTGGATCGGGATGGCGTAGACGAGCGGGCTGGTAAACGGGTGGACGGCCGGCACTGGAATGTGGGCGGCCGTCGCGCAGCCGGCACTGTCGGCGGGCTGGTCGGTGATGAGGATGATCTGGCCGCCGCGGGCCGCCACCTCCTGCACATTCGAGACGGTCTTCTCGTAGAGTTCGTCGTGCGGGGCAACGACGATCACCGGCACGTTCTCGTCGATGAGGGCGATCGGGCCGTGCTTGAGTTCGCCGGCCGCATAACCCTCGGCATGGATGTAGGAGATTTCCTTCAGCTTCAACGCGCCTTCCAGCGCCAGGGGATAGCTGACGCCGCGGCCGAGATAGAGCACGTCGCGGGCCTTGGAGAGATCGTGGGCGAGGCGCTCATAGAGGCTCTCGTCGGTCAGCATGGTCGTGATGTGGCGCGGCACTTCCATCAGCGCGGTCACGAGTTCGCGCTCCTTGGCCTCGGAGATCGTGCCGCGCGCCACGCCCAGGGCGATTGCCAGCATGGCCATGGCGGTCAGCTGGCAGGTGAAGGCCTTGGTCGAGGCCACCCCGATTTCGGGGCCGGCCAGCGTGGGCAGGATGACGTCACTCTCGCGCGCGATGGTCGACGTCCGCACGTTCACGATCGAGGCGATGCGCTGGCCGGCGGCCTTGCAGTAGCGCAGCGTCGCCAGCGTATCGGCCGTCTCGCCCGACTGGGAGACGAACACAGCGAGACCCTCGCCGGGTAGCGGCGGCTCGCGGTAGCGCATCTCGGAGGCCACGTCGATCTCGACGGGTATGCGGGCATAGCGCTCGATCCAGTACTTGCCGACGAGACCGGCATAATAGGCCGTGCCGCAGGCCGAGATGGTGACGCGGGTCAGCTTCGTCAGGTCGACGCCGAGATCGGGGAAGGCGAGCCGCCCCTCGGCCATGTCGATGTAATTGGCCAGCGTGTGGCTGATGACCTCGGGCTGCTCGTGGATTTCCTTGGCCATGTAGTGGCGGTGATTGCCCTTGTCGACCAGCAGCGCACTGGCCGCCGAGCGGGTCGTCGCGCGCTCGACGCGGACGTTATCGCGGTCGTAGATCGTCACGCCGTCGCGGGTGAGCACCGCCCAATCGCCCTCGTCGAGGTAAGTGATGGCGGTGGTGAACGGGGCAAGCGCGATGGCATCCGAGCCCAGGTACATCTCGCCCTCGCCGTGACCGATGGCCAGCGGGCTGCCCTGGCGGGCGGCGATCATCATGTCGTCGTGGCCGGCGAAGATGATGGCGAGCGCGAAGGCACCCCGGAGCTGCGACAGCGATGCCTTGACCGCTTCGATGGGATCGCCCGTGCGGGCCAGCTCGTCGGTGACGAGGTGGACGACGGCCTCGGTGTCGGTGTCGCTGGTGAACTCGTGGCCCTTGCGGGTCAGGGCCTCGCGCAGCTCCCGGAAGTTCTCGATGATGCCGTTATGAACGACCGCAACCTTCGCCGACATATGCGGGTGGGCGTTCACCTCGGTCGGCCGGCCGTGGGTCGCCCAGCGCGTGTGGCCGATGCCGGTGAGCCCCGACAGCGGCTCATCTTCCAGGCGCCGCTCCAGATTGCGCAGCTTGCCCTCGGCGCGACGGCGACCAAGATTGCCGTTCTCGACGGTCGACACACCCGCCGAATCGTAGCCGCGATATTCGAGCCGGCGCAGCGCCTCGACGAGATCGCCCGCGACGGGCTTCAGCCCCAGAATTCCCACGATCCCGCACATGCGCGTTCCCCGTCCTCAGTCGATCCGATGGCGCTGCCTGCCGTCCTACCCGGCTAACGGGGTTCGCAGGCAACGCCAATTCACGTTCTGTTACCGCAGGTTGCCATTCGGCATGAGCCCTATTTCGGCTTTTGCATGCGCTGGCGGTAGATTAGCGCCCAGTCCTTGCGCTCCACCTGGGGGGCCCGGGTGATGGCGAGCGCGTTGGCCTCGACATCCTTGCCGATCACACTGCCCGCCGCAACATAAGCGCCCGCCCCGATCTTGACCGGTGCGACGAGAGCCGAATTGGAGCCGATGAACACGCCCGCCCCGACCTCTGCGCGGTTCTTATTGAAGCCGTCGTAGTTGCAGAAGATCGTGCCGGCCCCGATGTTGGCGCCTGCGCCGACCGTGGCGTCGCCGATGTAGGTCAGGTGATTGGCCTTGGCGCCCTCACCCATCTCGGCGTTCTTGACTTCGACGAAGTTGCCGATGTGCACGTCGGCGGCAATCCGCGTCCCCGGGCGCAGGCGCGCATACGGTCCGATCTCGGCGCCGGCCCCGATGACGACGCCGGCCTTACTCTTGCGATCGGTGCCCTCGAGGTAGGTATTGGCCTTGATACGCACATCATCGCCGATCGTGACGCCAGGGCCGATGAACACGTTCGGCTCGATCAGCACGTCGCGGCCGATCTTAGTGTCATAAGCCAGCCAGACCGTCTCGGGGGCGATCATGGTCACACCGTCCAGCATGGCGGCGGTGCGGGCGCGCGCCTGCCAAATCGCCTCGACTTCAGCGAGTTGGTCGCGCGAGTTGACGCCCAGCACCTCGTCCTCGTCGCAGGAGACGACCGCCGTCCTGAGACCCTTGGCGTGCGCGATCTCGACGGCATCCGTCAGATAATACTCACCCTTGGCGTTGGCGTTGCCGATGGCGTCCAGGATCGACAGCACGTCGGCGCTATTGAACCCCATGACGCCGGAGTTGCAAAGCCGCACCTGCCGCTCGGCATCGGTGGCATCCTTATGCTCGCGGATAGCCAGCAGCGTGCCGTCCGTAGCCGTCAAGAGGCGGCCATAGCCGGTCGGGTCCGCCGGCTCGAAGCCGAGCACCGCCACGCCCTCCCCCTGGTCGAGCGTCTCACGCAGACGCCCCAGCGTCTCCTGGCGGATCAGCGGCGTGTCCCCATAGAGGACGAGCACGTCGCCGGCAAAGCCCTCCAGGGCCGGACGGGCCGCGAGCACCGCATCCGCCGTGCCGAGCTGGTTCTCCTGCACGAACACGGCAGCGCCGGGCAGGATGCCCACGACCTCGGCGCGCACCTCGTCC
>JBGSQO010000531.1:0-8209 GCA_041738055.1 Filomicrobium sp. | reverse complement strand
ACGGCTGGTCCATGAGGCCGACGATGGGGCCTGTCGCGTCGGCTGCCGCGATCAGCGTGCCCCACAGCGGCCAGCCCATGATGTAGGCGCGGGTGCCGTCGATGGGGTCGATGATCCAGGTGATGGGGGGCGATGCTCCCTGCGAGCCGGTCGCCGCCAGCGTGCTGCCGTGCTCCTCGCCGATGATAGCGTGATCGGGATGGCGTGCGGCAATGAGCTGGCGGATGGCCGTCTCGGCATCGCGGTCGGCAGCTGTCACGGGATCGAAGGCGCCGCGAGTTCCTTTGTCGTCCACGAGCGTCGGGGTGCGGAAATGCTTGAGCGTCAAGGGGCGGGCGGCGTCGGCCAGTTCGTGCGCGAAGGCCAGGAGCGCCGCCCGGTCTGGACCGCCCTGCAAGGGGTCGGAAGAGTTCGGGGCGCCTGTCACGGGTGCTCTTGCCTCTCTGCCAGCCAGCGGTCGCGGGTTGCACGCTGGCCAATCTGCTAACCCAAATCCGCCGTGCCGCGAACCGTGGGGCAGACCCGTCTTCCCGTGGGGGCGACCTTTTCGAGGGGTTGTGGCGGATCGGCAACGCTCCACAGTCGTGGGCAGTCTTGCTGAAAAGGCCAATTGCGGTAAGCCGCGAATACATCGATAAATGTTCTGCGATCTGTTTGTCATCTGGACGCGGATCGCAGCCCACTTCGGGCGTTTCCTCCCTAGACTTGGGCCGTTCTTGCAGCGGCCCATTTTTCGTGAACCCACCGATCGCCCACCCCTGGTGCTGCTCGTCAGTGCCGGGTTTTTTGTCGCGTTCGGGGTCGATTCAGTGGTGCGAGGCCGCGCGATGGGCGGGTGCAGGGCAACAACAAGGGGTGTGCTCTCCGCGCAGCGACTGGCTGCATTGCAAATTTTGCAGTTGCGTATGGTGCGCTGCAGCGCTAATTATTGCATCGCGACATCGACGAGCCTCGCTTGTCCGTCGCAGCCCTCCTTGGGCGTTTCCTCCCTAGACTTGGGCCATTCGCGTCGCGGATGGCCCCTTTTCTTTGTCTGGGGTGATGCAGCCCGCTGACCGGCATGTCGGTCGTTGATGACTGCCGAAGGCTGGCTACTCGGCCGCGGCGCGCTGCTCCAGCAAGCGTGGCACACCGATCAGCGTCTCGCCGATGATCTCGGCCAGATCAACTTGCAGGGCGGCAGCGCGGGGCAGTGGCTCCAGCGTCTTCTCGTCCAGATAGAGCCCGCGGTTGATCTCGATCTGCAGCGCATGCACGCCGCGTCCCGGTTTTCCGTAGTGCTCGGTGATGTAGCCGCCCGCGTAGGGCCGGTTGATGCGCACATCATAGCCCCGGGTCTGGAAGGCTTCCTGCAGGAAGCCCGTGACGAGTCCGCTGCAGGAGGTCCCGAACCGGTCGCCCAGCACGATGTCCGGCCTCCCGCGTCCCTGCGGCAGCAGCGCCATCGACGGCATCGAATGGCAGTCGATCAGCACCGCATAGCCGAAGGCGCTGCAGGTCTGGTCGATCAACCCGCGCAAAGCGGCATGGAACGGCACATAGAGCGCTTCGATGCGGGCGAGCCCGATGCCGAGCGGCAACTTGCCGGGATAGATATCCTCGCCGTCGGATACGATGCGGGCGATGGTGCCAAGACCGCCGATGACGCGCGTCGAATGCGGGTTGGCGTAAGCCGGCAACGGGTCGGCGAACAAGGCGGGGTCGAGTTCGTAGGGTTCGCGGTTGACGTCGAGATAGGCGCGCGGGAAGTGGGCGGCGATGAGTGGCGCCCCGCAGGCGACGGCTGCCGAGACCAGCATGTCGACGTAGCAGTCCTCGGATTTGCGCAAGCTCAGGGCATCGAGCTTGGACTGCGCGAGGAAGTGGCTCGGATAAACCCGTCCGGAGTGAGGCGAGCAGAACACGAACGGGCTCGCGTGATGATCCGGCGCCAGAATCGAGAAGGGTGGCGACAGCTCGTTCAGGATCGCGGCGCGTTCGAATGCGGGCATCAAGGGCAATCCTGGACGGCGGTGGGGCCTGCGGGGCGTTCGACAGACGCCGCCACTTAGACTTTGGCGGGGATCGACGCCTCTGTCCATCCCGCGCGCGCTGTCATGTCGGGGAAGGGTTGCTTCAGGTTGGCACCATCTCAACCATAACTTTACCAAACTGGCGTCAAGGTTCTCTGGCACGGCGTATGCTGGTGAGTATCACCTGCGCGCAACTCGGCCGTGGCCGAGATGTTGTCGTGGGGCGCCGAATGGTTGCGGGCTGGCGGGGGCGCTGGACCTGCGGGGGAAAACGAGGTTCAGTCATGAAGGCCAGTCCATGAGCTTGCAGCCGTCGCGCCGTCCCATGACACGCATCCTACTCGCTGAAGACGATCACTCCATGCGCGGGTTCCTCGAGCGGGCGCTCGAGCGGGCCGGCTTCGACGTGGTCGCCTTCGATAACGGCGCGGACGCCTACGAGCGGCTGCAGCACGAGCCGTTCTCGCTGCTGCTTACCGATATCGTCATGCCGCGCATGGATGGGATCGAACTGGCGCGCCGCGCCGCCGATCTCGACCCCGATCTCAAGATCATGTTCATCACGGGGTTTGCGGCCGTCACGCTGAACAACTCCGAGGATGCGCCCAAGGATGCGCGCGTTCTTTCCAAGCCGTTCCATCTGAAGGACCTCGTCGCCGAGGTGGAGCGCCTGCTCGGGCTTTGAGTGAGGCCTGCGGCGGGCACTGCTCGGGCGGGCTCTCGGCTGCGACAGGCGACTGTTGAAAGGCGTCTTGCAAGCCGTCGCCACTCTCGTTATACACGGCGTCTCTCTGGCCCCGGGTGGGCCAGCGGGCACTTAGCTCAGCGGTAGAGCACTACCTTGACATGGTAGGGGTCAGAGGTTCGAACCCTCTAGTGCCCACCATCCCCGAACCGGCGGATGAGCGTGGCGGTCCTGATCGCGGCCAGCGGGACACGCCAACAGCGTCACTGTCGGGCAGTTGACTTCCGCCAACGCTGTAACTAGGGTCCGGGCTTCTCGAATTCGGGGCGTTGCCATGGCGGCTCGGCCGAAGCGTTCGCTCCAGGCGGATGCCGGCTCCAGCCCGGTGTTGCCGCTCTCTCCTGCAATCGCGATCGATGCTGTCGATCCCTCCACAAGACCGGTGCTGTCATGAAGGTCCGCAACTCGCTCAAGTCGCTGCGCGCACGCCATCGCGATAACCGCCTCGTGCGGCGCAAGGGCAAGCTGTACGTCATCAACAAGACGCAGCGCCGCTTCAAGGCCCGCCAGGGCTGAACCTGTTCGGGGCCTGCTGCGGTCGTTCAGACACAATCCCGCCTTTGACAGTCGCCTGCCGCGCTCGGTATGATCGCCCCATGACAGGATCGATCAACCGCACCGCGCGGCGGCTTGCGCGCGGGCTCGCAGTCTTACTGGTCTCGGGATGTCTGGCGACTGCCGGGCCTGCTTGGGCGCAATATCCCGATCCCCCGCAGCCGACCGATCCGGCCGAGCCGCCGTCGGTCCCCAAGCCGGGCGATCCGAAGACCGGGGATCCGAAGCCGGCCGATCCCAAATCGCGGCAAGCGGCCTCCGACGAGCCCTATCATCAACAGGTCCGCGAAAAACTGCCGCAGACGCCGGCCCAGCGGGCCAAGGCGCTGGCCGATCTCTACGCACTGCTGGCGACGGCCCCCGACCAATCGACCGCGAGCGAAATCGCCACGACCATCGAGGGATTGTGGCGGCTGTCCTATTCCGACACCATCTCGGTCCTTTTGGATCGCGCGGCGCAGGTGCAAGCCGAGAACCGAACGGAATTGGCCATCAAACTGCTCGATGCCGTCGTCGAACTCGCGCCGGATTTCGCCGAGGGATGGTATCGCCGCGCCACCCTGTATTATGGGCAGAACGATTTTGCGCGGGCGCTGGGCGATCTGCGGCGGGCGCTGGCGCTCGAGCCCAACCACTTCCGCGCCATGGAGGGATTGTCCCTGGTCCTGCGCGAGGCCGGCCAGAAGAAGGGCGCCCTGGAAGCCTATCGGCAACTCATGGGTGTGCATCCCTTTTTCCAGGGCGGAGACGAGGCGTTGCGCGAGTTGGAGCGCGAGGTCGAGGGCCAGGGCATCTAATCGGCGGTGCAGTGCGAAGTGGTGACGAGGGGTACTTATGTTGGCCAACACTCTGGCCAAGCCGGTAATGGGCGGCCCCCTCGCCCCCCACAAGGGCTTAGCCCTTGGAACCATCACCTGGAGTTCATGGCACGCCCGTAGCCTAGGAGCGGGTAAACGGGGTGATCCCCCGCGCGGGGTCCGGGGGCGCATCCAGCACCAGTTTACTGAGTGTTGGCCGGGCGGCGCCCCCGCACTTCACTGCCCCCCTTTGGCGACCGTCGCCGTTCAGGCGGCCACGCTGGTCGCGGTTACCTGGCCAGCAACGGGAACCGACGGGTCGACCGCGACGCGGTTGGCCTGCTGGTCGAGGTCGTCGCGCAGAAAATCAAGCTCGAATCCGGCTGCCTCCAACTGCGCCAGAACGTGGTCGACCGGTTCCGTGCGTGCGGTGGCCGCTGCCCAGACGATGGCCGAGCGCAGCCCCGACTTGCAGTGGGCCAGTACCGGGCCGTCGAACGCGGCTAGCGCCTCGGCCATACCGGTGACGACGCCGTCGATGAACAGGTCGTGCTTGCTGGCCGGGATGTGGCGATACTGAAGGCCGGCGGCCCAGGCCCGCTGCGCTTGGCTCCGGGCCTCGGGCTGACCTGTCTCCTCGCTGTCGGGCCGGTTGTTGATCACGGCCTTGAAGCCGGCTGCCGCCACGGCCGCGAAGTCGTCGTTGTCGAGCGCGCCCGTCACGGCAAAGCGGGGTGTGAGGTAGACGATTCTGTCCAAGGCGCGTCCTCCAGGTCATGTACGACGCCAGCGTACCATCGTGGCATGACCATATTATCGATCCGGAGGCGGGCGATCGCAAGCCAGTGCGGGCGCGTTCTAGCAAAAAAGTACCAAAGTTCTGGCTGATGTGTCAGATGTAGAGTATGAATATTCTCAGATTGGGCGATATTGGAAACGGGCTTCTGTGTTTTTAGGGAGGGGCAGCATGCTCGACGAGATGGACATCAAGATTCTGCGGGCGTTGCAGAAGGACGCGACCCGCGCGGTCGCCGATATCGGCAAGGAGGTCGGGTTGTCGACGACCCCGTGCTGGCGCCGCATCCAGAAGCTGGAAGAGACCGGCGTCATCCAGCGGCGGGTGGTCCTGCTCGACCCCGCCTCGGTCAACGCCGGGGTCACCGTGTTCGTGCAGATCAAGACCGACCAGCACAGCTTGGAGTGGCTGGAGAAATTCCATTCCGCCGTCGTCGACTTCCCTGAGGTTGTCGAGTTCTACCGCATGTCGGGCGACATCGACTATCTGCTGAGGGTCGTGGTGCCCGACATCGCGTCCTACGATGCGTTCTACAAGAAGCTGATCGCGCGGATCGAGATCGCCAAGGTGTCGTCGGCGTTCGCCATGGAGCAGATCAAGTACACGACCGAGTTGCCGCTGACGTTCGCGCTCGACAAAAGCCAGACCAGCCAAGCGAAGCGCTGAGCCCAAGTTGGCGCGGCGCCTGCGAGGCCTCGGCCCTCACAGCACGAAGTCATCCGCGTCGAGTCGGTTTAGTCCGTTGAGGGTGATCTGCAAGTCGGCGGCGCCATCCCCGTCGAGGTCGGCCTCGATGATCGTGCGATCGTTCGCGGTGCCGGGCTTGTTCTCGAGCTTGTAGTGCAACTCGCCCGCCTTATTGTGAAACGACGCTGTCTTGATAAAGCTGAAGGCCTGATCGCCGTCGGCGCGCGTCGATGCGTCAATGCTCGCGAGGTCGATGGTGTCGAGATTGACGGCGAAATCGACGACAACGTCGCCCCCCGTCGTCGCATTGCTATCGTGCTTGCTGGTGAACTTGAATACGTCGTCTCCGCTGCCTCCGGACATGACATCCCGGCCTCTCCCGCCGATCAAGCGATCATTGCCGGAATGGCCTGCGAGGTTATCTTCGCCAGCGCTACCGTAGAGGGTGTCGTCGCCGTCACGGGCTTGCAGCCGGTCATTGCCGGCGTTTCCGGTCAGCACGTTGCTGGCGGCGTTGCCGGTCACCCGATCGTTGCCATAGCCGCCTTTGGCGTTCTCGATGACCGTGCTTGCGGTGATGGCGATGTTGCGCGACGAGCCGCCGATCGATGAGAAGCCGCCGGAGACGAGCGAGATCGACTGGTTGTCGGAATAGCGAGACGCGTCGATCGTGTCGACCCCGCCGCTGTCGTAGATCGTGAAAAGCGGCGCAAGTTCGAAGGTCGCGAACCGGTAGGCGGCGCCCGCATTCGTATTGAAGCCGTAGGTGCTGGACCCTTCGCGGGTGGTGGCTGCGCCGTAAAGGCTCTGCACGGCGGCGATGTCAGCCAGCATTGCCGTGGTGACGAAGCCGAACGAGCCGGTGGCGGCTTCGTCGGGCGTGAAATAGGACATGATGGAATACGACCAACTGTCGTTGGCGTAGTGATTGTCGACGCCATAGGTGGCCGAGCCATTGTAATTGCCGGCGTGGCCGAGCCCCAGGGCGTGGCCGATCTCGTGCACGAAGGTCTGGTAGCCGTAGTCGCCGATCGAGAAGTCCCCGAAGTTCCAGTAGCTCGATATGTTGATGAAGGTGGTGCCGTCATCGTTGTGCTCGGTGTAGGCACCCGAACCCCAGTTGTCGAAGACGATGTCGGCAGACGCCGACGTCGAGGCAACGAACGTCACGGCGGCAACGTCCGACCAAGCCCTGAGTGCGGCCCGGGCTGCTGTCTGCGCATCCGCCGACAGGCCCGAGACATTGTAGGTGATCACCGGATCGGCGAACGGGATGCTATCGCCACCCCAGTAGCCATGGGTCAGGAACGCGGCAATCTCGCCGACGGAGTAGGTGTCGGTTCGGGAGCCTGCTTGAGCGGCTCGCAGCGTGTAGTCGCCGACACCGCCGACACCACTGTCATCGACGTAGGATTCCGCCGAGAGATAGTAAGTGCCGGTCCGATTGGCCGTGAAGGTGATCTGCGCGTTCCGGCCGGCGCCGCTGTCGTCGTCGCTCCTGAGCTGATCGCCCGTGTTGTCGTAGAGGCGCAGAAACGAGTCGGCGAGCGGCGAGCTGCCGCCGCCATCGAGATTGAAAACGTAGGTCTTGCCCGCCTGCAGCGTGATCCGATACCAGTCGGTATCGCCGTCCGAATTGATGACGCCGCTCACCGAGCCGCCAACCGACACTGTTGCCGTCGTGGACAGATTATCCGCGACAGTGTCCGTCGAGCCCTGTTCGATGGGCGCACCGGTGGCGGCATTTATGCCCGAGTGCGCCGCCGATTTGTCCCCGACATCGTTGGCGGCACAGTTGGCGCAGCTGCAGCCACGCGCATGATTGACCGTCGCTCTGAAATCGTCAGTAGTCTGCACCGCCGAATACCCCTGATCACGACCCCTCAACAGTCATCCGCTCGAAAACTGACGGAGGCGGACGATTGAGGGGTCGTAGCAGGGAATTTGGGCAAGAACATTTCTGTGCGGAGAAATTGTCGGCACTGTGGATAACCAGCAACGCGCGCGGCCCGGCGTGGCCGTCGTCCAACCTCCAACGCCGACACTTTCCCGAGGGTGGGGCTCAGGCGAGTTGCTGGACGGCGTAGAGCAGGCCCGTCGCCGCGCCGATGCCGATCGCGGTGAAGGTCAGCACCATGCCCAGCACGCGGAGCGGCAGGATGTGCGGGGTCTGCGACAGGGCGTAGGCATGAAGTAGTCGGCCGGTCAGCAGGGCAGCGCCGATCCCGTGCAGAACGAGGGCTGGCGCGCCGACGCTTTCGGCCAGTCCCATCATGACCAGCGCCACCGGCAGGTATTCGGCACAGTTGGCGTGAACGCGCATGCGCCGTAGCAGTTCGCGGTCGGCGCCGTCGCCGATCTCGACCTGGGCGGCGCGGCGGTGGGCAATGACGCGGAACGAGAGGTAGATGTAAAGCGCGGCCAGTGGGACGGCGTAGAGCGTGGTGATCGGCATCGTGGTCTCCCTCAGGTGTTGGGCAGCCTGTCGATCAGGCGGGCCAGAAGCTCGTGCAGGGCATCGGTATCGCTGGTGCCGTAGTGCGCGCGGACCTCGGCCTGAGCCGTGCGCCAGGCGTCGCGGGCACGGTTGAGCGTGCTCTCCCCCTCGGCGGTGAGG